>JAFYAD010000040.1 GCA_017540915.1 Lachnospiraceae bacterium | reverse complement strand
TGTGTCATATCTGAAATTGACTGCGAATAGTAATGTACTTTACTCGAAGTTTTGCAGATCCTCTGCCTCGATGGTGACCAGAGTATCCTTGTCCGGATTCTCCACGGTGACGATGCGTGTAGCCTGGTTGGATATGGCCTTTTCCATAAAGTTACGGACATCACGGGCATTGGCGAAGTTTTCGGGCTTATGTTCAACTCTGTACTCAAACATCTCCATCGCACGTTTTTCAGCCTCCTCGGAAAGCTTGTACTGCTGCTTTTTGAGGTTGTTCTGTAAGATTTCCATCATCTCTTTGGCTGTGTAATCGTCAAAGAAAATATAATTTGCGAAACGGGATTTAAGTCCCGGATTCGATGCCAGAAACTCCTCCATCAGGTTGTTGTAGCCTGCCACTACGACGATGAGCTCATCCCTGTGGTCCTCCATAGCCTTCAGCAGCGTATCCACAGCTTCCTGACCGAAATCACCCTCGCCTTTTCCCACCGTGAGTGTGTACGCCTCGTCTATGAAGAGTATTCCACCGAAGGCCTCGGATATTACCTCCGACGTACGCGTTGCGGTCTGTCCCACATAGCCGCGCACAAGGCCTCCTCTGTCAACCTCCACCAGCTGTCCTTTTTTCAGGACACCAAGATATTTGTATATATCAGCCAGCTTTCTGGCTACGGTAGTCTTTCCTGTACCGGGGTTTCCCATGAAAACCATATGTTTTGAGACGTCGCTCACCACAAGACCGGCTTCCTCGCGCATTTTCTGAACCCTGATGAGATTGACAAGGCTGTTGACCTGATGTTTTACGCTCTCAAGACCTGTCAGGGAATTGAGATCCTCCAACAGCTCCTGCAAATGCTTTGCCTTGTCTTCATCGGATTCCTTGTCTTCCACTGCAGGCTCTATCACGGTATATGACTTCTGGCTTGCCGGAAACCATACTGCATAAGAATTCAAGTACTTTTCCAGAACCTCTATATAGGAAGTAAAATTGGACATGGTGACCACGTCAGCTTCATTGTCCTGAGCAGCCATGATATATTGCCCGAAGAGCTTAAAACAATCATATATCATCATGGCTTTCTGTCCCTTGTAGGGATCCGGTACAAGTTTTTTGCCCGCGTCAGCCAGAACAGCATATTTTAAGGAACTTGGAACCTTGGTCTTAAAGTTGTAGTCCAGATAGTCGATATGCTCCTTGCGTTTTATGGCTATAAGCTTCTCCTGAGTAACCTCTGTCTTCAGAATATCACGGATAGTCTTGATCTCATTCTCGGATATGTTACCGTCTGCATCTACCAAAAAGACGGCAAACATCAAAAGCTCGTAGTGAAGCTTCTCTTTGAGTGTTGTACCGGAAGCCTGAATCGAGCCGACGTTTGCCCTCTGTATATCGTCCGCTATTTTATCACAGGCCGCAATGAGTGCGGTCATATCAAATTCTTTCATAAAATGAGTTACCTTATGATGTATTTGTAGACTAAATGCCTTACGATGCTCTTTGATACCCCCTCAGTCCGCTTCGCGGACAGCTCCCCCAAAGGGGGAGCCTTTAAAAACTATATTCACTCTGCGGTAGTCATGCCAAGAGAAGCCTTGAGAGCTTCGAGTTCTGCGTCAACGGACGGAGAATCCGCACCGGAGGTGTATTTCTCGGTCAGGCTCTCAGCGGAAATGTTGTCGGCATCAAGTTTCGCATTGGCATTTGCCTCTGCCAGCATTCTCTCTGCCTTCTGCTCGTATTTATTGAATGCATCCACATTGATGGTGCTGTTGGCTTTCTCAGCAGTCTTATTGATCTGCTCCTGAGCCTTCGCCATGGCGATCTTGGCCTTTGCGGCATCCTTTCTGGCCTCAAGGTCCTCAATATTACGAACAAGCTTATTGTAGCCTTCCTGCATCATCTGGCTGTTACGCTGTGCAACAGTAAGATTTTCCAGCAAAGACTCTCTGGTCTTTTCAAGACTCTGTTTTGCAGCCAAAAGCGTTCTGGCATCAGCTTCATTGCCTGCTCTGAGCGCATTCTCGGCTGCCTTCTGCTGGATGGCGATCTTCTCATCACACTCGGCAAGCTTTTTCTCCGCCATCTTCTCATCAGCCATAACCGCAGCCGTATCACGCTTAACATCGGCAAGATCTCTCTTGTAGTCAATAAGCAGCTGATCGATCATCTTTGCAGGATCCTCAGCCTTGTCTATAAGTGCGTTAAGATTTGCCTCCAAAATCTTCGGAATACGTCCCAGTGTCTCTGCTAAACTCATTTTTTTACCCTCCGTAAATATTTATGTTATGCCGGTCCGTCCATGACCGGAAAGTTACCCTGCAAAAGCAAGTATATCACATTTCATGGAAAAAAACCACAATTTTTGTCTTTCCTGCAAAAAGAATGTGATCTTCATATAAAACGCCCGAAATGTCCGCATATACAACAATATCCCCAACCGGACGTTAATTCCGGGAGGGGATATTCCTACATCGTTTTGTACTTTATGAAAAACAGTCTCAATCACCTGTTATATGCAATGTTCCGGCCGAGCCGCTGGGGCCTGCGGTACCCTTCACGATGACCACCGTACCCGGCTTCGTTTCATCCTCGGAGGGATAGAAATACACTGCTCGGTCCGACGACTGAACAGGAAACTCCGCCGTTTCGGACGCATCTCCGTCTATCATGGTTATCCTGACCGGTCCACCGCTTACAGGCCTTGTGTAAACATTGAACTCCGGATCTTCATCTGTGACATATGCTATCACCCTGGTTTCATTGGGTCCTATCGCATAGGGAACACCTGTATCCGTATCACTGCTGACATTGACAACGGTCTGTTCCCACACGCCTTCGTTGGAAATGGTTTTGGGCTCAAGGTAAACATGGTAAGTTCCCTCCGCCTCTGATTTTTTCTTGTCTGTGAGCCCTTCCAGCATCCTCGCTTTGTCTGTATCTACCTTGTATCTTTTGATATCTTTATCGTGCTCACAGTCAACCGTATTATCATCGTAAAACGTCAGTCTGAAGGGCTGTCCGTCGTTATAAATATACAGCGAAAACGCCTCTGCATCGGATTCAGATGTATCTGTCTCCACTAATTCCCACTGCTTTCCCGAAAGTTCTTTGTACATACGCTCTGCTGTTTCTTCGTCAAGCCCCCGCAACGTACCAACGGAATAATCCGGTGTCATGATCATTGCCGGATAAACAGAGCTTCCCTCGATGGGACACTGCACCGCAACAACATTGATATTACCGGAAACCACATCGTTTTCGTCCGCCGTCAGCTCGGACTCAGATTCTGTTTTTGTCATCGGATCCGTCAGAAAACATACAGCTACTATACCACATACGACCATTGCAATGGCCATCACCCATATTGCCGGTTTTTTATAATTCAACACTCCTTTAATCCTCCCTTTAACACTGTTTTCGCCAAATGCCAGCGGACACGCTGCCACTAATCTTCCCCGCGTATTCAGGTCCAGCAGAGCCTGAGAATATGCTGCCTTGTAATCCCCTGTCTTATCGCGGATAACCTTTTCATCACACGCTGCCTCTATGTCTTTGCACAGCAAAATATATGCAAGCCAACACAGAGGATTAAACCAATACACCGATAAGAGCGCAAAACCAAAGGGTTTCCACCAATGGTCTCCCCGCGCGATATGCGCCTTTTCGTGGGCAGTCACAAGTTCAAGCGTTTTTCCATCCATACCGGACGGCACGTAGATCACAGGTCTAATAACCCCCAGTATAAAAGGCGTTCCCACCTCGTCGCACTCCCTGACTCCTTCGCTTATCCCGACCGATGCCCGCACTTTACGTTTTAACAATATGAAACAGATCAGCATGTAAACAAGCATTCCTGCCACGCCGAGTATCCATATTATCCCCGAAACAAACTGTATTACCTGTAACGGATTAACGCTGTCCGAGATCTGCGGTGAGAAATTGTACTCGATAACAGGATTCACCGCCTCGTCAATGACCTTAAGCCCCGATTCTATCTGCGGCTTCCGCTCCATTGCAATATTCTGCGGAATCGTCTCACCGCTGGGCAGAAGGCTCATTTTACTCTCAACCGAAAACGGACAGATAAGCCTCACTGCGACCAATCCCCACATCAGGCAGATAACCCACTTGGGTGCGCGCTTAAAAAACAGACGTACCGCGAGCACCGCCAATATCAGCCAGGAAGCGCTGACTGCCATATTAAAAAGCTTCAAAAACACTGCGCCCATTGCAATCACCTCTTAAATTCGTCGATCATCCTCTGTATCTCATCGATCTCTTTTCCGGTCAGCTTCTTTCGAGATGTGAAAGCCGCGATAAACGCCGGCAGCGATCCCTCGTAGGAATCCTCTATGATCTGCTCGCTCTTTGCCGAATAAAACTCTTCTTTTCCAACCAGCGAAGTCACGATACCGTCCAAATTCTGAAGCAGTCCCTTTTCACACAGTTTCTTAAGAACCGTATATGTAGTCGCTTTTTTCCAGTCCAGCTCCTTTGCGCAGAGCTTCACAAGCTCCCCGGATGCGATGGGTTCATTCGCCCAGACGATATCCGCAAAACGCTCCTGCACCGCCGCCAATTCTATGTTTTTCATATCTTTCTCCTTTCGGTCTATTCCTATCGACCACTTTAGTCTATACCCATAGACCAAATATGTCAATACTTTTTTTCAAAAAAATAAAAGACCGCTCATTACGCAGTCTTTTACCTTAAAACATACATTCTCTATTCAGCCAGTTTTGAGGCAATATAGTACAGTATTCCGCACTCGTCCTCCATAAACGGCACGGGATCACTGTGCCAGCCCATGTCCTCATCGTTTTTTCCTATGAGGACATCAGCGGACTCGAAGCCGTAAAAATCCAGAAAAGACTTATTGACGCCTACAAAACGGCGGTCCTTGTCCTTCCAGAAAAGACTGTCATTCGCGGTATCTATAATCTGGCGGAAAACTTCATCTGTCATTTCAATTACCTTTTCGTACTATATCATCAGCGTTCTTTATCATCAGCTTTCTTTGATCATCAGTTTTCTTCTTGGGCTTAACTTCGGCTTTTTGCCTTCGGCTGTCTCACCGTTTTCCCTTTTATCTGCCTTCGGCTATTTCTCCTGTTTTTTTCTTTATTTATCTGCCTTCGGCTCTTTCCCGGCTCTGTGTTTTCTCAGCTTTAGTACAATAGTCATAAACACTATCAACACCAGCAATCCCGCCGCGCAGGCACATGCGATGTAAACCCAAGAAGGAACATGTATTGCGGTATCCACCACTGCATATGTTCCGGAACGTCCCTGCATAGTGACCTGAATGTATCCGCCCCTGTTCAGGAAATCCGCACTCTGCCATGTGCCGTCTTTTAATTCATACACCGAAACCTTAGTGTACGGATTGTATATCCTCACCGGAAACTGATCCCTATTCTCAAGTTCAAGCTCTCCCAGTTCCACATCATAAACCACAAAATCCTTCTTCTCTTCAGGTATTCCGTGACTGTCATCATATGAGACCTTTGCGGTAAACATTGTG
The DNA here is from genome assembly GCA_017540915.1 of Lachnospiraceae bacterium. The sequence continues at coordinate 5,187 of JAFYAD010000040.1, read as the reverse complement.
TTTTCGGTAAAATTACCCTCTGCATAGGCGAGAATGCGCTTTTCGTTTATGAGATCATCCATGGTCGCCACCGTGCTCTCAGCAGGCAATGTGCTGATGATGTCGTGGTATTCGCCTTCCACATAGATATTACTCTTGATCTTTTTGCGGGTTATCTCTCCCCACACTCCGTAGCAGCCTTCCCTCTCCGGAAATTCGGGAAATACCACTTCTGCCGACTCGGCACCATATTCGAACTCGCTCTCCTCCAGTATCTCATCCTCTATCATGAAGATCACCTTCAGATGTTTGAAATCTTCGGGCAATCCCGGCTGACTCAGCAATTCCTTGTAGGTTATCTTGTCCGCCGCATTTTCATAGCCTATGTTATCGATACCGTATACCTCGTCCGAAACATAGCTGTTTCCGCTGACAACACCTGCCCACACTGAGGTGTTATCCTCTTCAACCGCTATCTGTCCGGCAATGGCGCCGAATCTGGCTTTCGCATCCAGAAGATCCACCATGGAACAGCTGTTTTTAATGGTGAGAGCGTAACCGGCTATTCCACCCACATTTTTAGCTCCCTCAAGACGGCAGATAGAATAACAGCTTAAAACGGTACCTGTGGACTCACCCACGATACCTCCCACGAATCCGCCCTCGGTACTGCTGATCCAGCCGTAGCTCTCGCAGCCTCTCACTGCGCCGATCTTCACGAATCCGCTTATTCCACCTGCTCCGTCTTTTTTTGCGGTGACCTTGCCGTAGTTTTTACAGCCGTTGACAAGACAGGCCGTGGTGTACTCGTAATTCAGCCTGAAGGATACGTTGCCTGCGGCATTCTCCTCCTGATCGTCGGTATCCACCGACATAGCACCCACTATGCCGCCGACATTGATATCTCCCTCCGTCACACCGTTATTAACGCAATGGTCCATGCGCCCCGCTGTGATATCGTCCAGCCTGTCTTCCTCAACTTCTTTGTAGTAATCTTTGAGGCTGTCGGACTCGGATATTTCCATCTCGTCCACCTCGGACGCCACAAGATTGTATATCACATTAACCTGATCGTTTACCAGCTTGAGATCCGAATCTATCACGGTACCGTAGTCACTGCCCACATCGGCGATATGCTTAAGACTCTCCGTCACTCCATCCAGCTGATCCTTGAGATTGTCGGTCTCTGCGGTAAAATCGTCTCCCAGGTAACTGAAGGAAACATCGTCCAGCGCGTTAACATATATCAGGATATCCTCCAACTCTTTCACGGCATTTGAAAGATGGGTGAACACAGCCTCCAGATCATCCGACACTTTCTGAACATCATCCGAGATTATTTTGGTGTATGTTGAGGTGTTCTGTACCATCACATCCGAATTCGTATCAAGGTAGGCAGCATGAACGGACATATCCTCATTCAGCTCTTTGATGCTTGACACGGATTCGTTTATGGATGTGACCTCCGGACCGTCAGCCTTCGGCAGATCAACGCTCAGTATCTCATCCAGAAGATCACTGATCCTCTGCCTGTCCTCAGGACTCAGCTGCACTGTTTCCGTTTCCGCGTAACCGCCGATAATGGTCTTTATCTCATTTGTGTCGGTCTGAATCGTCTTATAAGCCTTATCCAGTTTGCTGTATATTTTATCCACCTGTTTGGAAATATTATCAGCCTCTTTGGACATGTTGTTGAGATCGTTATATATGGCTGTAAGCTCATTTGATACAAGGGTGTAATCCCTTTCAAAGGCATCGGATGCGTCTTTGATGTCACTTGTCAGCTTTTCCACGTCACCGTTTGTTCCCGCTGCCTCATCCATAGCTGATTTCAGTTCCTCCAGAACCGCGGGAAAAGCATCCATCACATAGTCCGCCTCCTCCAGCAGGGAGTTGATGGCTTCTGTGTTATCGTTTACGTATTGTGTTGCTATGTCATTTATCTTTCCTGCTGAATCCGTCGTACCGTCAGCATAGGATTTCAACTCGTCAGTCTCGTCGTTAAGACCGATGTTTGCATCCTCAATGTCATCCAGGAGCTTTTCTACGAGCTCGTGAAGCCTGTCCACCTCCTTGGTGAGAGTTCCTGTCTTCTGCATTCTGATGTCAGGCTCCTGCTGCCCTGCGATACCACCTATATCCTTGCGGCCGTAGACTTTTCCGTTGTTGGTGCAGGACAGGATCACGCCTGAAGTCCTGCCGCATATACCGCCTATGTTGTAGCCTGTATGTGAATAACCCACCACGCCATCGTTGATGGAATCTGCTATAACGCCTGTGGAATAGCCTGCTATTCCTCCCGTGTCCGTTCCGCTCTCCACCTTCACCGTCGTCTCGTTGGAGGCGATCTGAGTCAGTATATCAAGACCTATGGCGTCATTTTCTTCAACCCAGTCGCTGTTGTCGTTGACATTTGAAGTATTAAGGCTCTCCTTTATGATGCCCCTGTTCTCACCTGCAAGACCTCCGGTGTAATAATAGCCTTTTATGCGTCCGCTGCAGGTGCATTTTTTGATGACTCCCGACGCATCATTGATGCCTGCCATTCCGCCGGTCTGGGTCTTGCCCGAAACATTGCCCCTGAATGAGCAGTTTACGACCGTGCCGTTATTGACACCGCAAAAATCGCCCACAGCCTCGTCATCATCGTCAGATGCCACGGTTCCGTAAATATCCAGGTTTTTCACCACACCTTCCGTTCCTATGTAGCGGAAAAATCCCACAATAAAGCCGTTGCCCTTATACTCGTAGTTTCTGATGGAATAACCGCCGCCGTTAAAGGTTCCGTTAAAATACGGTATATATGTAAAATCATCCCCCTTTAATGTGATATCCGCAGTCAGTTTTACGGTCTTTCCCTTTGACCAGCCGTCCTCATGACAGTGTCCGGCCAGTTCTCCCAGATCCTTTTCCGAAGAGATCTCTATGACATCTGCATCCCATTTTTCAATGTTTTCCGCAGCAAAGCCTGTAACACTTCCGGTAAACGCTGCCATAGGAGAAAACATCATGACAAAGCTCAATACCAGGGCCGATACACGGCTCATAATCTTTTTACTCATGATCCGTCACCCCCAATTCTCCATTGTCCGAAAGCCCGGAACCACCGCCGATGTCCGAATCGTCCTGTCCGGTCGTATTACCACGGCTGTCCGAATCCTCCTGTCCGGCCGTATTACCGCGGCTGTCCGCATCCCCGGACGTTCTCTTGTCGGCAAGCTGAATGATGCCGTTGGCTTCTCCGTATATAACGCCCCTCATCTCACCTACAAAGTATCCGTTGATATTACCCTGCATGAGTCCGTTCACCCGCACAACACCCGAGAGTTGTTCGGTGCGGATGGGCATTGAGACCCTGAAGGATGTTTTTTCTATGATATGCTCACCTAACAGCAGTATCTGCGGCAGCACAAACATTACCACCAGTATGGATATTATGGTACCGCGTCCGAGACACTGTCCGATACCGCAGATCGCACCATCCGATGACATCTGTCCGATTACGATGCCAGCAAGCGCCATCATGGAGCCGCTGGTCACTATGGTGGGGAACGCAAAATTCATGGTCTCTATGATAGCCTGTTTTTTCGGCATCTGATCCTTCAGCTCCATAAAGCGCCCGGATATTACAATGGCGTAATCAATATTTGCACCCATCTGGATAGAGCTCACTATCAGATAGCACATAAAGAACAGGTTGTTGCCCGTAGCCGCCGGGAAAGAAAAGTTCACCCAGATCGCACCCTCAATGACCATGATCAGCAGCACCGGCATACCCGCAGACTGGAAGGTAAACAGCAGTACCACCAGAACCGCCAGTACAGACACTACATTGACCACCATGTTATCCACCTGGAAGGTCTTGAACAGATCATATTCACTGGTGGAATTGCCCACCACGATGACCTGACCGTCCGGGTAATATTTTTCGGCCGTATCCCTGATGGTATCAATGAATGCGAATGTATCATCACCTTCCTCGGGAAGCTTCAGATATACCAGCATTCGACTGTAATCCTCACCCTGAAGCTGGTTTTTGGCTATCATTATCTTGTCATAGGCATCATACAGGGTATCCCTGACTTCCCCGTCCAGATCCACATAGCCTTCATCCACCTCATCATGTACAAAAATCAGCATATCTATCAACGGAACGGAATACGAGGAAAAGCCGTTCACCAGCTTGGCATAATTTTTATCCTCAAGGGCATATGCCGTATACACAAGCTCCGCCACCTCGTAATCCAGATCCAGAAGCTCGGCAAATTCCCTGGGTTTAAGCTTATCCGTGAGACAGTACCCATCCATTGCCTCAGTGTTGGAAAGCCCTGTCACATAGTCTACCTCATCATATTTTTCAAGAGCTTTTATAAGTCTGCCTTCCGTTTCGTAGCTTCCCGCCGGAACCACCAATGCCACAAAGTTGCTCTTTCCAAAGCTTTCCGCTATATACTCGTCTGTGATCTGCTGCTCGTTCTGAACCGGGGTTTCCAGCATGGAATATCCGTAAACATAAGGACATTTGTCCTGCATTATATAAGCCCCCACCAGGATAACCAGAAACAACGGCGGTATCACAAATCTCGTAGCATAATCAAATTTGCCCACAAGCGGGATCTTTGGTATCAGATTCCTGTGCTTTGTCTTATCCATAGCATTGCCGAACAGCATTATAAGTCCCGGCATCAGCAGGAAAACAGACAGGAGGCTTAGGATTATAGCCTTTATAAGGCATATCGCCATGTCCGAGCCTATACCATACTGCATGAACAGCATGGCTATAAGACCTCCTATTGTGGTCAGCGAGCTGGAGCTGATCTCCGGTATTGCCTTGCTCAGAGCCACAATATCCGCCTCGCGGATTGGCAGTCTCTTGTGCTCCTCCTTGAACCTGTTACAGAATATGACTGCGTAGTCCACCGAAAGAGCAAGCTGCAGCACCACAGTCACCGAATCTGACACAAAGGAAATGGTACCCATCAGATAGTTCGTACCCTTGGTGATAACCGCAGCCGCTCCAAAGGTCATCAGCAGCACAGGCACCTCCGCAAAGGTCTCACTGGTCAGCAGCAGGATAGACACTACTATGACCGCCACTATGACGCTGACAGTGTTCATTTCGTTTGTGATCTGCTCTGCCGATGCGTCACCCATTGATGTGGAGACATAGATATCGTAAGACGAAAGCATCTCTTTTACCTCGTCAAG
>JAFYAD010000039.1 GCA_017540915.1 Lachnospiraceae bacterium | reverse complement strand
TTCAAAAATGTGGAAAAGCTGGAGTCCATAGGACTTGCTGCACCGGAGGTATCTTATGTCATGAGGGATCTTAAGGAAGCGGGATTCGATGTTTCACAGGATATACTGACTGTGGATGACGCGGTTGATGAGATCCTGAGAGCATTGGGATCAAAGACTGATCCGGGGGACAGGTGAGTTTATGTTGCGTGATATAACACTTGGACAATACTATCAGACTGAATCGGTCATTCACAGGCTCGATCCAAGGGTGAAGCTCTTCGGAACCGTCATCTGTATGATATGTGTTTTCATGATGAATAACGGTCTGACCTTCGCTCTTTTGACACTGTATATTTTTATGGCTATAAAGCTGTCGAAAGTTCCGGTCTCATTCATGCTCAGGGGCTTAAAGAGCATCGCGGTGCTTATGGTTCTGTCGGCAGGCTTTAATATATTCATGACAGAGGGAGATGTCATCTTCTCATTTGGAGTGATCCATATCACCATCCAGGGTGTGATGCTGGCACTGAAGATCATGGTGAGGCTCACATATATAGTGATGGGAACATCCGTGCTCACACTGACCACAACTCCGAACCGGCTGACGGACGGTCTGGAAAAAGGACTTGGTTTTTTGAAAAAGATAAGGGTTCCCGTACATGAACTTGCCATGATGATGTCTATAGCGCTGCGGTTCATACCGATACTCACCGAAGAGGCAGACCGCATTATGAAGGCTCAGGCCGCCAGGGGAGCGTGTTTTGACGAGGGAAAGTTCATAGACAGGGCAAAAGCTCTCGTGCCGGTGCTGGTGCCACTGTTCGTTGCCGCTTTTAAGCGGGCGGGAGATCTGGCTCTCGCAATGGAGGCCAGATGCTACAACGGGGGCGAGGGCAGGACTAAGATGTATCCGCTCGAATATACAAAGGCAGACAGGGTCTCCTATTTTGTCATAATAGCCGCTGCTGCCTCCGTGACAGCAGCGAGATTTCTGATGCCTGACATGACTGGGTTCGTGTATGAGCTTTTGTCTCTTACATCAAAATAAAAAAGAGGATGTATATCGGATTTGATATACATCCTCTTTTGACATCAGAAGACTCCGATAAATCTCATGATAAGCATTACAATAAAGAGTATCAGCATAAAGATCGGTATTCCCTTCACATAAACCTTGATATCCTGTGGGCTCATGGTCATGTGGAAGAACATTGCTACGCCGATATATCCTACCAGAACCTTGAGCCAGATATAGGGCAGTACGTCACCGGTGATGAGCCTGTAACACAGATACACAACCGCCGCGCCGACGAACATCGGAGCGGAAGAGATAAAAATACTCTGTGTAGCTACCAGCACGGTGCCGCCTCTGTGTTGTATGCTCACATGTCCAAGGGAGTTGCCGTCTTTTTTGAATAAAGCAACTTCCGTGACCTTTGCACCCGTCAGCAGTGCGAACAGGGCGTGAGCCGTCTCATGCAGCATAACACCCGGAAAAAACAGGTAGTTTATAATGAAATACACGAACCAGGGATCCATGAACAGACCTACCAGTTGTGCCAGCGCAAGTCCCAGCATATTGATGCCGTAGCCCACCAGTATGACAGCAAATGGTAATACCAGAGCCACAGCCAGTGCAAACAGGAACATGTTGGAATATATGGTGTCCCAGTAGGGGATCACTTCTGAAAGATTTACAAACTCCATAAAAGAATCCTTTCTATATTTAGCGGTATGACGGGTTTACAATCCAGCTCGTCCTGTGGTACTATAATATATATCTGTTAACGATTTTAGTTACTGATTCACCCGAATATAGAACGGGATCAGAACACTATTCCGGATATCAATAGCGAAACTTTTTATTTTAAGTGTTGTCGACATTTTACCACATCCGATGTCACTAAATTCGGTCGGCACTTCGTTTGACCTCATTAAGTGATCCTGTATGGGTAAATCTAAACTCAAACTTCGCCGTTGGCTCGTTTTCGTTAAGATTATACCACAACATCTAAGCAGAAGCTATTATATCATAAGACAGCAGAGAGTATACAATTTTTTTGATGCGGTACGGAGGCAGTATGTTTGTAAATAAACTGAGTCAGGTATATAAGCCAAAAAGGGTTTTGTATTATATAGATGCTGATGAGGCTTTAGTAAAGGAGTTTTACAATGGGCATATGCCTGAGATCATCGGCAGATTCCACGGCGCTTTCGGAACCTATGACGAGCCGGGTGTGTTCTATCTGGAAAGAGACAAAAGCCCTGTGATAGGTATAGAGTTTCGCGCGGATGATGACAGGATAGATTATCCCAGGGATTTGAAGTCCACAATACTGAAGGGAGCATATTTTTACGCCGTAGAGCTGGATAATGAGGAGGAGATAAACTGTGCATTTATCGATGAGTTATTCGCACAGATGTCTGCGGATGATGATGCCCACAGGTTGTATACCGATCTTTATATCAGGAAAGAAAATGCAGTGATCGCTGTTTTTGCCACCGCCGAGAAGATCAGGATCATGCATGAGTGGGATCTTGTACAGGATCGGGCGGGACGCATCATAAACGGCAGAGTTCATGAGATGGATGCTGAAAAGCTGTATCACATGGCTTTCTTTGACCCTATCACGGGTCATTACAACTGGAATCATCTCAGCGCTTTTTTGGAGAACCCCATGGACGGCGGTTTTGGAGACTACGCCTTTGTCCATTTCGATGTTAAGTACTTCAGGGTTATAAATGAGGTATATGGCCATGTGGCAGCCAATAAGGTTTTAAGAGACATCGTCAAAGCCATGAATGAGTCAGATTTTGTGTATGCCAGTGCAAGGTGTCACAATGACAACTTCGCGATGATCATAAAGGATATGCCGGCGGAGGAAATGCGTAAAAAACTGGAGGAGTTCTTTGACAGTATTTCCACCATGGAAGATGATCCGTCATACAGAGTTTATTACAGATGCGGGGTTGTGCCCATGCAGAGGGCGATACTGAACGGAAACCGTGTGGCTGACGCGGCAAAGAGCGCTCAGGCCATGGGGACGAGATCCAACAGGACAGATATAACCTTCTACACAGACGAGATGCATGAGGAGTTATCCTGGGGTAATTTTATCAAGGCATATCTGGATTTAGCCATCAAAAATGATGAGTTTGAGGTATATCTTCAGCCTAAGATAAACTCGGATGATGATACTCTGTGCGGTGCGGAGGCGCTTGTGAGATGGAATTACAAAAAAAGGGGAATGCTGCCGCCGGGCAGGTTTGTGCCCTTTTTTGAGAAGGACGGTTCCATCGGAAAGATCGATGACATTGTGCTGCGAAAGGTGTCCGAGACTCTGGCAAAATGGAAAAATGAGGGGAAAAACACTGCCCCTGTATCCGTAAATCTTTCGCGCAGCAG
>JAFYAD010000038.1 GCA_017540915.1 Lachnospiraceae bacterium | reverse complement strand
GTGGGCGTACTCAGTCATCATACGGGGTATGAACGGTACATTCAATTTATATAGTTCATGGGCTATCCTGTAAACGTATATTGCAAAAAATCCCGGATAGGAAAAAATTATCTCCTCTTTTGACTTTGCTGCAGGATCACCGTTAAATCCGGCTTCCACATCATCCAGCAGTGTCAGCTGTATCTCCGGAAGCTTTTCGGCGAATGCCAGCGCAAGCTGTTGTGCCTCCTCCCGTATATCGCAGAAGCTTTTGGCATCCGGATCTGTATTTACATAATCCAGAGCCAGAGCTATCTGCTCTGTGAGTTTGCCCAATGCATCCTCCAGTACTTCACCGAGGAAGGTCTCCGGCATGCTCCTGTCGCAGAAGTCACGCTGGTAAACTCCCGGAAACAGCAGCAGTCTGAACTGCTTGACCAGTGAGTTGACAACTGCAGTCTCAGGCAGCGGTTTTTTGTTTTGTGCCGCCAATAGCGGCTCATTCTCAATATTTTTACCCAATTCCGAAACAACTTTTGCAAGGGTTTCTCTCTTGTCCATTGCTATCACCTCATAAAAGCAGAATAAAACGGAGGATCCAAAACTTTCACCTGTCAGATATCCTCTTCAAAAACAGTCCTGATGCTGTTGTAATGCAAAAACTCACCCTTACCTGCGATCTCTTTTATCTCATCAAGGGTGGCAGCCATATAGCCGCTGGTCTCCTCAGTCTGAAGCTTCACATCCGAATCGCCGAAATCTTTTTTGAAAAGATACACATCCACAAAGTAATTGTCTCCCTCATCCGGATTGTCTCTTTTGTATGTGAGGGCCAGTTTGTACGGACAGTCTTTAACATCGAGTCCTGTCTCCTCCAGTGTTTCACGACAGACAGCCTCGTATGAACTCTCCCCTGCTATGCAGCCCCCTCCGCTGACTTCCCAATGACCGGGAGCCCAGCGTTTGGTCATGACACGTTTTGTGATGAGAAATCTCCCATCGCTTCTTTTTATCACAGCCAGCACTGAAAGATGATAATCTCCGGGCTTCATGTGGAAATCATTTCTGACCATCGTGCGTCCGGTGACTTTCTTGTCTGCATCATATATATCCCATAATTCGTTTTTTTCGCTCGTATTGTTCATGTCACTCCTGACCCTTCTGATTTTTCTTGCGGAACTCTGCCGGAGTCATCCCCATCTGCTTTTTGAATTTGACATGGAAATAGTCCACATTCTTGTAACCGACCCTCTCAGCCACCGCATAAACTTTTATATCTTCATTTAACAAAAACTCTTTAGCCTTACGTATCCTGACTTTGTCGAGGTAGGAGTTGAAATTCTCTCCCACTTTTTTCGAAAAGATCTTGCCAAGGTACGAAGCATTGTATCCAAACAGAGGCGCTATATTTTCCAGGGTGATATTCGAGGCATAGTTGTGTTCAATGTAATTGAGTATATCATCCATCACACTGTCCCTGGAGAATCCGCCTATGGAGGACATGACCGCCTCGAACTGCTCCGTGAAAAACAGTAGCACCTCATAAAGATAGAACTGTTCCTTTATGAATCTTATGATGTCACTGTTGCCCGGAAAGGGAAGATTGCTCTTGGGATAGATGCGGTTCAGCTCCTCTTTTACGGATAAAAACATGTCCGCCAGGAAAAGACGGATCTCCTCTATATCATCCGACGAGTAATAAAGCTTGTCTTTCAGCCGTGTCAGGGTCTCTGCGATCTGATTTCTGTTAAAAGACTGGATGTAGCCAACCAGTTTATCGGCATTTGAGTGCATAAAATCATCGTTTATCACCGATTCCAGATTGTCCGGGCTGTTCTGCATGGGTCCGAAGGTATGCTGTCCCTGATCGCAGAAAAATCGCCTGCGCATGTAGCCCGAAGCCTCCTGATATGAGTAGGCTATGGTCTCCGGGGAAGATACGGTCTGCCCGTATGCTATAAACAGGGAATCCAATGGTGAATCTTTCTGGGGTTTATTGTCCTGTTCGTATCTCTGCAGAAAATCGTTGAACCTCCTGACAGCTATCTCGCCCTTCAGCAGGATCACATCCTCATGTGCGATATTGACATGATCAAAGGTTTCCGGATCAAGACCGCTCATGGACAAAAGTTCCGAGAAGCTGTAGCCCTTTTCCTTTGATTTTATGTTGAACTTCTCATATATCGCCACCATGAAAACATGAGCGTTCAGCCCGTATTTCTGCGGGTCGAAGGAGTCTGTATCTGCCTGCCCCAGCAAAAGATCGGTTACGATATTGTTACGTATTTTTTCGTAAAAAAGATTCTGGTCGGACTCGGAGCGCTCTTTCAAATCAAGCTTCTCCGAGATAACCTTCAGGGCACTCAAAAGCTCATCCTCATCCACAGGCTTTGTGAGATAAGAGGATACTCCAAGGCTGATAGCTTCCCTGGCATAGGAGAAATCCGAGAATCCGCTTAAGATTATGACTTCGCCCTCATACCCTTCAGATCTGACCTTATTCAAAACATCAAGTCCCGTCATGCCCGGCATCCTGATATCCATCATGACAAGATCCGGTGACAGGCTCATAATGCTCTTACAGGTGGCAGATCCGGTAGCACTTTCCCCCACTATCTCGAAACCCTGTTCTTCCCAGTCTATGATATGTTTTAAGCCCTCGCGGATGATGGGCTCATCGTCCGCTATAAGCACTTTTCTCATGTGATCTCTCCCTATTTTCCCGCTTTATGCACCAGCGTGTTCCGGCTCTTGTTGTAGCTTGTGAACATGAGCCTTATGCCCTCGGTAATGACTGCTCTGGTCTCCGGATCCAGGGTCTTCATGGCGTCCAGCGTCTGTCTGACGCGCTCGGGAACCGGTATTTTTTTTACATCGGAAAGCTTTTTCAGCTTCATCTGAGTTACCAGGGCATACATTCCGTCCACAAATCTGATACGCTTCTGTTGTTCCATGACATCAAGCCAGTTTTTCAGGGAATTGTCGAAAACCTTGCTGGCATCCGTAGTGTCGTTTTCCCTCACCAGATGGTCTTTTTCCACTTCCCACGTAAACAGATTATGCTGATGGAAGACCTGGTTGTCAATACTGTGTATTATGATGAAAGGCTCTTTATGTCCCAGGATCATGGCTATCAGCGACGACTGAGGAACAAAGGTGTGTATCCTGTCGCAGATACGGCCGTAACCCTCAGATTCTAAGACGCTGTCCATATACCCCGGGCTGTCGTAGCTGAATATATCCGTTATCCGGCTCTGGATGTCGCTGTCACAAAACGCCCCTGCAAAGCAAGCGATATTGCCGCCCTTGGAGTGACCGCACAGTACGAGATCCCCCTTCAGTTCTGCTGCCACTATATTAAGATAGTTGAGCCCGTGGAGCTGACACCCCAGGGGATTTACAAATCCCATATTGAAATTCTCTTTCCAGCCGAGAAAAGTGTCATCCGTGCCCCTGAACACCACTATATTGAGATTTCCTCCAATGTGCAGTGTCATGCCGCAGAATTGGCTTTCCTCATCCTCGCTGATAAAGTCAATGAAATCACTGACACACAACTCTTCGTATCTAATGCTGTCCTTTACAACACGGATAAGTGCCTCATCCTGCGGATCCAGCAGATGTTCCCGAAAGCCGTCCGTATTCAGTATTTCCTCCAAAACATCCCTTAAAAGCCTGAGCCCGGCCATGGATGTTTTTTCAGGCATACTCCACGCCTGCTTTCCGGCCGGATCTCCCTCATCAGCAGGTTGTACGGCAGGGACTTCTTCATCGACAGGTTGTACAGCCGGAACTTCTTCATCGACTCCGTTTTCATCATCTGACACGTCATCTATATAAATCTTCGGCACGGCGCCTCCGTACTCACCGATATCTCCTTTGCCCAAAACCAGGTCAAAGGGAGCATACACCAGCCTTGAAAACACCATCCCGTCAACCTCGTTCAAGGGAAATGCATCCAAGGTCAGATCTCCTCTCCAGCTAAGGTATTCCAACATTCCCATCGGGATTTTCCTCCTCAGTTTGAAACGGAAATCAGATATATCTCACCGCTTCCGCCTTTTACCCTTTACCGCCGTTAACGACCGTCATATCCCTGCTGTTTCGCAAAAAACATATATTGCTGCACAACACCAGCAAAGCCTTTGTATCTCTCAAAATCAAACCCCTCGGGGTAATGCGCATCCAAGATCTGCCTCACATGAGTGTCCACCGGAAAAGCATCGATATGGTGGAGACCGAAAAGACAGATACAGTTTGCTACCTTCGGTCCGATGCCCGTGCGCTTTATGAGCTCTGCGTAGGCTTCGTCCCTGTCCATATTTTTAAGCGATTCAAGCCAGCCCGGATCTTCACATACATATTCGGAGATCTCACGGATATAGGCATCCCTGTAACCGAGACCGAATCGCTTGTCTGAGAGGAGCGCGCTATTTTCTGCCAGTCTTTCTGCCGACGGAAATGAGAAAATACCATCTCCGATCTCCTCACCGAATTCGTTGCACAGGGCTTCTATGCTCTTTTTTATCCGCGGGATGTTATTATTCTGGGATATCAGGAAGGACACCACGGTCTCCCACAGATCCTGCCTTAGGATCCTGATGCCCTCACCTATCTTGAAAGCGCCCTTAAGATAGTCGTCATCAGAAGACAGAACCGCTTTTGCAGCTTTCTCATAATCTCCGGAAAGATCCAGATAATCCCGCCAAATCTCATCAAATTCCCTGCTGTCGCAACCCAACTCAAAGGTTCTGTCCCCCACCTTATGAATGGTGAGAAGCTTACCGAAGGCAGGCACCCGAAATCCTCCGTCCTCAGTCTCTGTCCACCTGAAGCACTGACCGCTTAAGGCTATCGATTTTGGATCAAAAAAATCTGTTCTAATCTCTGTCATAATCTTTTCATCATCAGGTGTTTTCTCAAATCTTATCCTTCCCTGTCCGCAGGGTCGATCCTGTCCAGTATCTTCACATGCGCCTTGATCAGCCCATAGAATTTCTCGATATTTTCCTTGCCGTATTTGGACTGCAGTGCGGCACGGAAGGAGTTCAGGTTCTTTTTCTTTTTCCAGGTATCCGTGACAAACTGTGGGAAATCTTCCGGCATCTCTGCCTTTGGTTCTGCCGTCTCAAAGATCATTCTGCAGTATGCCGCCTGTTTTTCCTCCGTTGTCATTGGTTTATGCTTTGAGAGGAAATTGCTGTAGGCGGAGCCGGATTTCACGGCGTTATACAAAGATTTCGCCTTTTTGTTGCCATAGAACAGCTGCAGTGCGCCGTGAAGATCCTGCAGATTGTCCTTACCTATGATGTACAGGATCTCTTTTGCATTATCATCCACGATATCCGCAGGCTGGTCCTTCTTATGTCCGGATTTCTCCTGAGTGCCGTTCCGATCCTTTGAGCTTTCCGGCTTTTTATCGGGGTTAGCTGTGATATCCGGACCGTCCTGTGACCCGGTTTTTGTCTTGTCAGAAGCTCCCTGATCAGACTTTGTCTTTGTATTCTCTGACTTAGTCTTGGGTCCGTTGACCTTCTTTTTTCCGACGCACTCACGACCTGTCATACGCCTAACGGCGGTATTCGCACGCTTCCAGTATTTCACGATGGCGTCATAACCTGTATCGTTGGATACGATGATAAACTCCCCGTCGCCGATGCCCGGAAGCCTGTATCCAAGCTCCGTACAGAGCTGGAAATCCAGAGCGTTGCTGCCCTCAAAGCATTCTATAAAGGATACTCTGGCGTCGGATTCCTTTAACAGGATCAGGTTTCTGTAATTCATATGCGGGCTGTTAGCCGTGTAAAAAACTAAGATCTCGTCCTCCGAAGTAACGGTGGACAAAAGAGAGATCCAATTGTCGCCCACGTTTTCGCTGTCTATAAAATATGTTTTTGCCATGATTTTACCTATTAGGTTGCTCCTCCCCTCAGCATGAAGGTACTACAACAAAATGTCCTCTATAATAGTTACTATTCACAGCCACTTTACATACATTCTACAGGCTTGCCCTGACATCGGCAATCTGCTCAGCAAGCTGGCAGAATTGCCTTGTCAGACTCTACTGCCGCTATCGCGGCTGCCTGTATCATGTATGTAAAGTGACTGATTCCAGTCAATATCACATAGCATACAGTCTGCTCAGCAAGCTGGCAGCCTGTATACTACATGATATTGGCTGTGAATAGTAACCTATAATAATCTGCAAATATCAGCCAGCGTATCAACCCGCGCAAAGAGGAGTTTCGCAAGTTCCTCGTCAGGTTCACTGGCATCAGGCACCATAATGACCTTAAGCCCTGCGCTGTATGCGCTCTTTATGCCGTTTGGCGCATCCTCTACGGCGACGCACTCTTCCGGTGTAAGCCCCAGTTCACGCACAGCCAGTTCGTAGATGTCCGGTGCAGGCTTGCCCCTCTCCACCATGGATGCGCATATTATCTTGTCGAAAGCTCCGGCAAGACCGCATTTCTCCAGGAATCTCGCTGTGCGCTCCTCGTCAGTCGCTGTGGCTATCGCCCTGGAGATACCGCGTTTTTTAAGTTCCGCGAAGAGCTCAAGAGCACCCGGCTTTAAGCTGATACCGTTTTTTTCGATACACTCCTCCACAAGCCCCCGCCTGTAGTCGCGCACAGCCCAGTAATCGCAACCGGGATCCCCCGTTATCTCTTTGAGCCTCTCCGGTGCAAATGGTCTTCCCAGAGAGCGTAGGGTCAGAATATCCTCGCGGCTCACCTCATAGCCGAAGTGCGCCAACGCCTTGGGCCAGCAGGCCAGATAGTATTTTTCCGTATCTAATACGGTGCCGTCCATGTCGAATATGAAGGCACGGACTCCGGTCAGGTTGGTCATGGTTTGTGTCCTCTCTTGAGTTGTGGTGTAGTGTTCCCCCTCAGTCAGCTTCGCTGACAGCTCCCCCAAAGGGGGAGCCTTTAAATGAATGCTTCACCGGCAATTTCCACGAAGGGGCGTACCCTTTAATATGGAAATCAGCCAAGCAGTTCCAGCAGTTCCTCGGAGGACAGGCTCATGAGAGACTTGCCCTCGCCGCTTAAGATCTCGTCTGCCAGGTCCTTCTTGGCTTCCTGAAGAGCCAGGATCTTCTCCTCTATGGTGTCCTTGGCGATCATGCGGTATACAGTGACTTTCTTGGTCTGTCCGATACGGTGTGCACGGTCGGTGGCCTGATTTTGTACAGCGAGGTTCCACCAGGGATCATAATGGATCACCACATCGGCACCGGTAAGGTTGAGTCCGGTACCGCCTGCTTTTAAGGATATCAGGAACACCGGCACATCGCCATCATTAAATTTGTGCACAAGACGCAGTCTCTGATCCTTGGGGGTCTGCCCTGTGATCTTGTAATAATCTATCTTCCGTTCCTTAAGATCTTTCTCCAGAAGCTCCAGCATCGAGGTAAACTGTGAAAACAGCAGCATCCTGTGACCACCCTCGATAGCGCTTTCTATTAGATCCATGCAGGCCTGTCTCTTGGCGCTGCCGCCTGCGTAATCCTCCAGTATCAGGGAGGGATCACAGCATATCTCCCTGAGCCGCATGAGCTCGGCCAATATCTTTATCTTTTCCTCTCCGGCCTTCATCTTCCTGCCACCGGTACCTATGAGCCCCTTCATCAGGACCACCTGACCGTCGTACACCTTCTTTTGTTCGCCGTCGAAGCGGGCGTATCTCACCTCTTCCAGTTTTTCCGGAAGATCCTTTAACACCTCGGTCTTGAGGCGCCTCAATATAAAAGGACGCACCATGCGTTTCAGCTTTTCTGACG
>JAFYAD010000037.1 GCA_017540915.1 Lachnospiraceae bacterium | reverse complement strand
CGCGCGCAAGGTCACATCACGGTCGATGCCGTAGGTTTCCGACATGTAATCACACAGCTGCTTTTCCCTGTCTTCGTCCGTATACCAGTAAAAATAGGGCGAATCAAACTTAACCCCGTATTTTTTCTCGGGATTATCCGAATTTTTTATAACTATAGGATATCCTTTTACAAGGGCGCAACGTGAAAAGCTGGTCTCCTCTTTATTCTCCGAGGGCATGACCACGATCTCCGGCATGAATATACGGTCGGCGCCCTGTTTTACGAGTTCCCTGATGTGTCCGTGTGTAAGCTTCGCCGGAAAACATTCCGTATCGGATGAGACCGCATGGATACCGTTTTCATATATTTTGCGGGTGCTGACCGGGGATGTTGTAAATCCGAAACCCAGCGCTCTCCAAAACGTACTCCAGAAGGGCATACCTTCCCAGAAATTCAGTACTCTGGGTATTCCTATGGTAACTCCCCTGTCAGGCAGCAGTTTTTCGTAGGGATAATCCGCATTCTGAAGCTTCATCCTGACTTCATAAAGATTTGCAGGTTTATCCTTGCGATCAGTGATATCCTTTATGCGCTTTATGGTCTCACTGTCCTTCGGGTCACCTGTGACTTCTCCCTTCTCGCAGCGGTTGTTGGTCACGAGGCTCTCTCCCGAAGAAAATGTCAGGATCGTGCGGTTACAATGATTGGTACAATACGGACAGGGCGAATTTGCGTGCTGTTCGTATGTAAAGTTCTTAAGCTCCTCGCAGGACAGGAATGTAGGCACGAACCCTTCCGCCATTGCCGTCTCTTTTGCCGTGAGAGCGCAGCCTATGGCCCCCATGAGTCCCGCATAGGGCGCACGGTGAACATTTTTGCCTATATACCGCTCCATTGCGCGCAGCACCGCGTCATTCTGGAAAGTTCCACCCTGCACCACTATATGCTGTCCCAGGGACTCAATGTTTGGAACCCTGATAACCTTGGTGAAAACATTCTCTATTATGGAGCGGCAGAGTCCTGCCATTATATCGCAGGGAAGGCTGCCGTTTCTCTGCTCCGTTATGATGGAGCTGTTCATAAACACTGTGCACCGGCTTCCAAGCTTCGCCGGAGCCTTCGAAGAAAATGCGCTCTCCGCAATATCATCCGTCTTAATGTTGAGTGTGTGTGCAAAGTTTTCCAGGAAAGAACCGCATCCCGAAGAACATGCTTCATTCACCACTATGTTGGTGATGATGCCGTTTTCGAGCCAGATTGCTTTCATATCCTGTCCGCCGATGTCCAGGATAAAAGACGGATTCTCCTCATAGTGTGAGGCTGCAAGGGCGTGAGCCACCGTCTCCACTATATGTGTCTCGGTCCTGAAAGCCTTATTGAACAAGAACTCCCCGTATCCAGTGGAAGATGCGGCTATGATCTCAAGGGTAGCGCCTGCACTCTCATATTTTTCGTACATATCCAGAAGCGCTTTTTTTGCCACATCCAGCGGATTGCCCTTATTGGAAGCATAAAAATAATCTATGAGTTTTTCATCCTCATCCATCAGCACAAGCTTTGTGGTGGTGGATCCGGAATCTATACCAAGGTAAGCGCGGACCTTCTCTCCCTTTCGGGGCGAGTAGGACGGCATTCCCGGCTTACCGTGTCTTTTCTCGAAATCCTGCCTCTCCGCCTTGCTCTCACAATACAGCTGTCCCCTCTCGGACGCGCGGTCTTCAAGCCTTTCAAGTTCATGGAGCTTATCCGTCAGTTCCTCGAGATTGCGCGGCAAAAGATGACCATGGATTCGATCCACGGAAAGCGCCGCACCGTATGCCACCATTATCTCCGGATGATGAGGAACGATAACATCGGAATCCTTTAACTCCAGTCTTTCTTTGAAAACCTCACCGAGCCTCGGATGGAAATTGAGGGGACCTCCCTCGAAAGCCACCGGCGGTTTTATGTCAAGTCCCTGGGACAACCCGCCGATAGTCTGTTTTGCGATGGCGTGATATGAAGAGAGCGCTATATCTTCCTTTTTAACGCCCTGATTTAAGAGAGCCTGAATGTCTGTCTTTGCAAACACTCCGCATCGCCCCGAAATATCATATACGCATGAGCCCTTCTCTGCAGCCTCGTTAAGCTTTTCAGCGGGGATATCCAGCACCGTAGCTACCTCATCTATAAAAGCTCCGGTACCGCCTGCGCAGCTTCCGTTCATACGCATGTCAAAGACCTGGGACTCTCCGTTTTCATCTTCTCTGAAGAAAATGATCTTGGCATCCTGTCCGCCCAACTCTATGGCCGTTCCTATATGTGTATACTCCTTTTTCAGAGCGAGGGAATTGGCCACAACCTCCTGTGTAAAGGGAACGCCGAGACCCTCCGCGATATGCTTGGCGCCGGATCCGGTCATACACATGCGGATGCCTTTGTTTTCCAGGTATCCGCGGGCCTTCTCCAGAAGCTCTATTATACTCTCTCTCTGCTTTGCAAAATGTCTGATATAATGATGATAGATCAGTTTTTCGTTTTCCGTTATCGCTATCTTGGTGGTGGTGGATCCCACATCTATTCCCACCGTAACCGTATTCTGTTCCATAATAGCTTTGTTTCCCCTCTTGTATCACAAAAAAATCAATCCGGTAATCTCTTATGGCAGACAGTATGATCACCAGGCCGACAGCCTGTATACTGCATGTTATTGACTGTAAACAGTAACACTTTCAGCCAAAACCGGACATCAAATACAACTGCGTTTGATATTACTCAAACAACACAGCCTTAAATCATACCACAATCGAAAAATTTACACAATATCGTTTAGAAACAGCAGTCTGCCGGGCAGGATCTTAAATGCCGCACGGTTCACCTCGCCGCAGTACTCTCCGTCCGCATGCAGGGTAACAGGCTTTGACAATCGGATCTTAAGTTCCCTGAAACGTCTTGTG
>JAFYAD010000036.1 GCA_017540915.1 Lachnospiraceae bacterium | reverse complement strand
GTCCGGAATACGCTGTCGAGAATGACATTCCAATGCCTAAGGTGATATCGTCATTAATATCCACCGTATACTCATGGGTATCAAGCTCCGCATAATCGGTAAACGCTTTGGTAAACTCCTCCTTCTGCGTCTCTGTGGCACCGAAGTTTACCATAGTGGCGAACATCACAGTCTCCTTGAGTGTAGCGTAATGTACCACCATCTGTATAATAAAAAGAACAACACACAGACCGATCAGTGTCGGCCATTTATAATAATCCCAAAAATACATCAACTTTTGTTTTTGGGTCATATCGGCCGTCATTTCTTTTGTGAGATCTTTTTCTTTTTGCAGTGCTTCTTTCAAGCTCATGTCTCACCTCTGGGGCAAAAAAATTCATGCATTTATTACTATGTCACGTTAAAGCGTAAAATCTATCTTTGTGAGTTTTCCCGACATGACAGAAAGTCATTTCCGTAGTATTATTGCCCTACAGTTTCAGCAGTCTCTGAAAATGAAAGGAGATTGCCATGAAAAACTATACAACCATCAGGAAAATCTTATATATTTTATCCTTTTGTCTCATCATGACGTCGGTAAATCCCTGTGCCGCAGTCCATGCCGGGACGAAGATAAATTTTGTGTTACTGTCAAGTTATTCAAAAACCATCCCAATCGACGGTGAATTTCTGCTGGTAGCCGTGACCACAAACGGCGAAATGCCTACCTTTAAGAGCAGCAGTTCATCCATAGCATCCGTTAACTCCTACGGAGTTGTCACCGGCAAAAAAGCCGGCAGCTGCAAGATCACAGCCAAGGTGTCAGGTGGAGAGGCATCATGCAGGGTCACTGTAGCTAAATCCACCATCAGGATATCCAGGACAGAACTCTCTATGGAAAACGGTGAGAGCGTGCAGCTTTCAGCCTCAGTATCAACCGGCCATGACATTTCATGGAGATCCTCATCCCAGTCAGTGCTGGAGGTTGACGACACAGGCCTGATCACCGCCAAAAAATGCGGTTCCGCCACCATTACCGCAAAAGCCGACGGAGTCAGTGCAACCTGTAAGGTAACCGTCAAAAAACCCACTCTCTCACTGAGCCATTCAGAGATAAGACTATACCGTGATCAGACCAAAAGGCTGGAACTCAAGTGTTCCAACAACTCCGAGCCGGAGTGGAAATCCAGTCGCAACTCGGTGGCTACCGTGGATGAAAACGGCTTTGTGACTGCAGTTTCCCACGGCAGTGCCACCATCACCGTAAAGGTTGACGGTGTCAGCAAAAGCTGCAAAGTGACCGTAATGCAGCCTATCATAACGCTTTCCAAAGACAGTCTCTCCATGAGAGTGGGCGATACCACAAGGCTTAAAGCCACTGTATCCAGCGGCAACACACCGGAATGGAGTTCATCAAACGATACCATTCTATCAGTCACGGGAGACGGCACCATCAAAGCCAGACAAACCGGTAAAGCCTATGTCTATGTCAAAGAGGACGGTGCAAAGGCAAGCTGTATCGTGAAGATCCTGAACGAGTAATACATTACGGACTGCTGAAACTGTTTTTATCTCCCATAAAGGCTTTCATGACATTAACGTTAGCAGCCATTTTCTTGAGTGTCGGAAGCTCTGCTTTCATGTAATCCTCCAGTTTGGCTACTTCATCATCGGAAAAGCCTTTATTTTCGGTGATATCGCACATGGGTATCACACCCTCGGCGCTGCGCACTCCGTCCGTAAATCTCACAAAGGCAATCTTTTTGCCATCTTTAACACATATAGGTGAAACTGTCATATCAAGCGCATCATTTTCGCTCATACAAACCCCTTTTTCACAATTCCGGAATCATCGGAGACAAATATAAACCGCATATGCGGCATACATTGCCACCATCACGCCGCCCTCAATGCGGTTGATCTGCTTTTTGGTATATGCAAACACCCATACCACCAGTGTTATACACAGCAGTACAGCGATATCTATAACATTCTCTTTCAGCATTGTCACCGGACTTATGGCTGCTGCAATACCCAAAACCATCAAAATATTGAAGACATTGGAGCCAATGGCATTTCCTAAAGCCATGTCAACCTCGTTCTTGTGGGCTGCCACTACAGAGGTTACAAGCTCAGGCAAACTGGTACCAATAGATACTATCGTAAGACCGACCAATGTTTCACTCATACCAAATGCCATTGCGATACGGCTGGCGGAATCCACTGTGAGATCTCCTCCCACCACGATTGCCGCAGCGCCTCCCACTATAAAAATGAGGGAAAGCCATATCGGAAGATTCTTTTTGGTCTCATCACCTTCATCCGCCTCATCCTTATCTGATGCGGACTTTCTGGCTTTTAATGTTGTGATCACCAAAAAAGAGAGATATATCACAAAAAGAGTCAGCAATATTATACCATCCAGATTGCCCAAAGTCATGCCGGCCGGATCTCCGAAAGACAAAATCCCCAGCGCACCCAGAAGGCAGGCGCAGAGTGCCGAAAATGGCAGATCCCGTTTCAATGTCTCTTTCTGTACAGCAACCGGAGTCAGCAGAGCACAGACACCGATGACCATTATGATGTTGAAAATATTAGATCCGGTGACATTACTGATGGCCAGCGAATTCTTGCCGGCTATTGATGCCGTAACGGACACGGCAGTCTCCGGAAGACTGGTGCCCATCGCCACAACCGTCAGACCTATTATGATAGAGGGCACTTTGAATTTGTGCGCTACAGCCGAGCTTCCCTCCACGAAAAAATCTGCCCCTTTGATCAGCAGCGCAAAGCCTGCGATAAGGAACAGAAAAACCACCGGAATCGGTAATGTGTTTATCAGGTTTTCCAATTTGCTACCTCCTGGCATATTATGTACCGGCATGATCGAACAATCATGTCTTTCATTCTGAAAACTAATCTTTTTTGATCTGTAAACGCTGTTTTGTGCTGATATACTTGGACAAAACATTGGCATTGCATTCTTTTATCACAAGACCGTACTCATTGAACTTTCCTATGATCCTCACCCTGTTTACGGTAGCAGAAAATGATATGTTCACCTTTTCCGCCGCCTCGCCTTCCTTCTGGGGACTTACACTGTCAGAAAATCTTACTGTTACAAACTCTCCAACCTTCAGCTCGAGGTTCGTGGATAAAAGAGCACCTCCCAATATGCTGAGATCTTTCAATGTTGCGCTCTGCGCTGTTGTGTCACTGGCCCTGGCAACCTGACAGGGAAGACTGATCCCGCAGCGATAAGCTTTTCTCTGCTCGATCTTCTGGGCTTCCTTTATGGTGTAAAAGCATTCGCAGTTCTCGCCACCCAGCTTTACCCGCTTGTGTTTGACATTAAAAAATCTGTACATTTTATTGTCAACAACGGTCTGAATATGTATTTCGATCTTATCTGCATCCAGCGACACCGCTTTTCCGTCTTCGGTACGCAAAACCTCAGTCATGATCGCAGAACTGTCCGAAGGCAGGCTCAGGGAATCAAAAAAATCATCTTCTACCTCAATCCTCTGTCCCTTTAAGGCTACGACCTTTTTATCCATCTGTATCAGAACGGATATAAATTTGTCTTTTACCTCGTTTATCTTCATATACTCCCCCTAACAGCGGCACTTCATTTACAAAAAATCATACAAAGCTTATTTTACTACAAACAATTCAAATATTCTATGTTTTTTTGTCACCGGCAGAAGGAAATTTACAGACATCGTTACTGTGAACAGTAACCGGACATCAAAAAAAGGAGCAGGAAAAACTTCCTGCTCCCGATAACTTTATGTTCAGTTGAAGAAACTCATGCGATCGGTAAGCTCGTCAGCCATGCCTCTCATCTGTCCGGACTCATCCTTGGTACCGGAGATGCCCGCTGCTATCGTATCTATCGTAGCCGTAACCTCCTCAGCGCTTGCAGCATTCTCCTCGGAGATTGCAGAAAGATCGGAGATATTGCCCAATACGGAAGCTTTAGCGCTGTCAAGACTGGCAGCTTCTTCGCTGACCTGATTGATATCCTCCACAACCTCACCAACCTTAAGGCTTAGATTGTCCATATCGCCGGAAACCGCATGCACGAGCTCTCTCTGCTGCTGCATGAGTTCCCTTGCGCCCATGGCCATAGACTCACATGTGGAAGCCTTGGTCACTACATCATGCACTGAATTACCGATATCCTGAGCACTCTGATTGCTCTGTTCGGCAAGTGAACGTATATTCTCAGCAACAACCGCAAAGCCTTTGCCTGCCTCTCCCGCTCTCGCCGCCTCAATGGAAGCATTAAGCGCCAAAAGATTGGTCTGACTTGCGATCTCTGCAATAACCTCAGTTGCGCTCTGTATACTCTGGGCTGCCGCCGTACATGCCTTGGTCTGCTCCGTCATCTGATTAATAGACTCAACCGAGCTTTCATTGCTGGCCAGAACCTCCCTCATACGACCCATGGCATTTTCATTGCTCTCTCTCATCACCTTTGCTTTCTCTGCAGCATCTTCCGAGAGCCTGGTGATATTGTCAATGGAATCACCCATTGTGATGACCGCTGAATTCGCCATCTGAACATTCTCAGCCATTGTCTGCGCCGTGGTGGCAAGTTCATTAACGATGGTGTTGATCTGATTTGCTCCGTCCGCACTGCTTATGGACATTTCATCCACATTCTGCACTGACTGCCCCAGATTTGTGCTGGTAGTCCTGATAGCACCGATGGTCTTATCCAGCCTGTCCGTCAGCATGTTCAATGAGAATGCAACACCCTGCAGATCGGTACAGGCGGATTTTATGTTATTGCGATAATGAATATCACCCTGCTCAAGGTGATTCACCGCCGTCTTTATGGCAAGTATTGTCTTTGTGAACAGATTGCTCAGATACAGTAAGATAATGGTGAATATCACCACAAAGATCAGCACTATGAGGATCAGTTTTGTCGTTGTATTTCTGGTGATAATATGAACATTGTCCATGGGAATACCCGCAAAAGCCATTCCCCAGACCTGTGTCTTCGCCTCATCGGAATACACCGGAGTGTAGTATACAAAATACTTACGGTTTCCGATCTTTACATCCTCAGACATATAGTCCTTGCCACTGCTGACAGTCTCCCAGATTCCCGGACCGGCTTTGGTTCCCTCAAAATAAGTTCCGTCCTCATTCTTAAGGGATGTAATGAATCTGGTATCACCCTGAAACAGAGTCATCTCAATACTCATGTCCTTAAGAGACTCTACATAAACATGATCCGAGTACTCATCATAATCCACAAAACCGTTCTCTCTCACATCATAGGCAAAATATTCCGCAAGACTGTACGCCGTGGCCTGTAATGTCGTATGTTCTCCATCTGATACTTCCGTGTTCAACAATACGACCGCTGTGATACAAACCGCTACTGCAGTCAGTATCATGGGTATGAGTCCGGTAATTGCATACAATAGTCTGAAACTTATTCCTCTGGTATTTAGCTTCATTCGGCATCCTCCTTGATCCCTAACTGCGAATACCTATTCTGACGAGAGACTTCCTGAGAGCCATCTCAGCCCTCATCACATCCAGACCTGTGTCTTTCTCCGCAAGGCGCTTCTCAGCCCTGTCTCTCGCAGCCATAGCCCTGTCCACATCGATCTCATCCGGCCACTCAGCAATCTCAGCAAGAATTGTGACCTTATCGGACAAAATCTCCGCGAATCCGGCATGTACCGCAGCTTTCTTTTTCTCATCACCCTCAGTGATCACCACGATCCCCGGAGCGATGACAGTGGTGAGAGGTATATGATTCTTGTATACACCTATCTCACCCTCCACCGTATTGAATTCGATCATCTCCGCAGTACCTTCATAAAAGACACGGTCCGGAGTGATGATCCTTACTTCAAAGCTGTTATCTGCCATTATTGATCCTCTGTAAACGAACCGACTGTAAACAGTCGCCAAATTTTATTTCATCTTTGCCCTGACTTCATCAATGGTACCTACATTCAGGAAATAACTCTCCGGAATATCGTCATGCTTTCCTTCGATAATCTCCTTAAAGCCGCGAACGGTCTCGGAAACAGGTACATACTTACCTTCAAGACCGGTAAACTGACCTGCCACGAAGAACGGCTGAGACAGGAATCTCTGTATCTTTCTGGCACGGCTTACCACCAGCTTGTCATCCTCTCCGAGCTCATCCATACCGAGGATCGCGATGATATCCTGAAGTTCCTTGTATTTCTGCAGGATCTCCTGAACACCTCTGGCAACCTTAAAGTGCTCTTCACCAACCACTCTGGGATCCAGGATACGTGATGTTGATGCCAATGGATCAACTGCGGGATAGATACCCTGCTCTGCTATTGAACGCTCCAACACCGTTGTGGCATCCAGATGCGCAAATGTTGTGGCGGGCGCCGGGTCTGTAAGGTCATCGGCAGGCACATAAACGGCCTGAACCGAAGTTATGGATCC
>JAFYAD010000035.1 GCA_017540915.1 Lachnospiraceae bacterium | reverse complement strand
TTTGCTGTCGGATACATGTTCGGTACCGGTGCAAGTGCCGTTATCGCACAGTACATGGGAAAGGATGACCGTGAGAGCGGAGGGGAGATCTTCGCGCTGACGATAGCTGTGATGACTCTGTTTGGGATCATCGCGGCCGTGATCGGAACATGGCAGTTCCCTTTGCTAGTGAAGCTTGTCGGTGCGACCGGAGTTGCAACCGCCGATGCTATTATCTACGGAAGGATCCTCATGGCCTGCCTTCCGGCGTTTCTGATAAACGGTGCTTTTGAGTCGCTTTGGATCACGGCGGAAAAAGCCTGGTTTGGATTATTTGTTGCCATTCTGAACGGCTTTTTGAATGTTTCCTTTGACTGGCTTTTCATGGGACCTCTTCACGGAGGTATCGAGGGTGCTGCGATGGCAACGGTACTGTCGAACATTATAGCCGCAGTTATTACAGTCCTGTTCTTTTTCGGGTCGAAATCCACGCCGCTTCGGTTTGGGCGCCTTCGGTTTGAAAGGCTCCGTGAACTTGCAGAGGTCTGTCTGAACGGAAGCTCTGAGATAGTAGCCACTGTCGCACTCAGCACGACTACCATTCTGGCCAACAGACAGCTCTTACATTATATCGGTGAAAACGGAGTGGCCGCCATGGGGGTTTTTGGCGCTGTGATGGATGTATTTTTGGCGGTATTTATGGGCGTATCCTCAACCGTGATCACGATAGCGGGATTCAAGTACGGGGAAAAAGACGGGGACGAGCTGGACAGTTTTGTAAAAACAACTACCATGCTGGTGTTCCTGTGTGGGGTCATCATGTGCATTTTGTGTGTACTTTTCTCAGGACCGATCGCCTGGGCTTATTTCAATAATGAATTTGAGGTGTATGTGCTGACGAAAACAGTGCTCCGCATTTCAGCTATGGCCTGTATACTATACGGCTTTGATATCGTTACCACCTCTTTCTTTACGGGCCTTGGTGACAGTCTCGGATCCGCTATAATCGCTGCTTTCTGTGAACTGATAAATCCGGTGGCTATGCTCTATGCACTGCCGGCTGAATTCGGTGCCGATGGGCTTCTCTGGGCGACACCTGCCACAACGGTCCTGACTGCTGTCTTAGCGCTTTTGTTCCTTAAGTTCAGGTATCCGGGGCTTCGAAAGGAGATGTACGATGATAGAGACGAGAACAGTTAAAAGATCTATGAAGGACTATAAGGAAGTTGCAGAGCTATTGTATTCTTCGTTTCCTGAAGACGAACAGTTTCCGGTATGGTTCCTGAGTATTATGGCCCTGAGAAAATGTGTTGATTTTCTTGCCTACTATGATGACGACAGGCTGATAGCAACCTCATTTTCGGTTTCTTCGGATGAAGCGGTGTTCGGGGTTTACCTTGCCATACAGAAGGAGTTAAGATCTCAAGGCTACGGAAACAGTATCCTGAAGACATTGTGCGAAAAGGACAGGGATAAAGCCATTTATCTTAACATAGAGCCTGTTGTGGAGTCTGCACCAAACTATGAAGAACTGGTGAGGCGTCTTAAGTTCTATCTGAAAAATGATTTTTATGAAACGGGGTATGAGGTGATAGACAATGGCCTCAGATATAGTATAATGACCAATAAAAAGCCGTTTGATATTAACAGCTACATAAAAACGGTTTCGAGGCTTTCTTTCGGATTTGTAAAACCGAAAACGAAAAAATCAGTGTAGGTTGATATTTAGTGTATTTGAGTGGAGCTTAGGAAAATGGACGTAAGGGAATTTAGCAGAAAAGTCTCGTTCAGGGATCTTATAGAGAAAAAGGCAGCCGATACCCCGGATCATATTCTGATCCATGAAACGGATACCTGTCATACATACAGAGAAGTGAATATGTGCGCGGATATCCTGGCCTGTGATCTTGCCGAGGCAGGGGTTAAAAAGGGTAGTCATGTGGGTATCTACTGTCCGAACTCTGCCAACTGGATCAGCAGCTTTTTTGCGATCCAAAAGCTGGGCGCGATAGCGATCCTGATAAATCCCGCCATTACCGGGCCTGAGGTTGCCATGTGCTCCGAAATCGGCGATATTACGCATCTGTGCTACGGAGATAATGTTACGGATTACGATTCCTTTATAAACGAGCTTAAGGAAAAGCCCGGTAACAAAATACAGCATTTTATAAATGTTGGGAAAAACAGCGGATTAAAGGAAAGGGAATCTGACAAGGAAAAAGTCGAAGCGCTGCTTGGCTTTCGGCCCCAAAACGATGATCCTGCCGTGATGCTCTTTACTTCCGGCTCAACAGGGAAGCCTAAATGTGCCCTTTTGTCCGCATACAATATTCTGTTGGCATCCTATGAATCCATGGTCAGTCAACGACTGACAGAGGAAGACCGTATCTGTAATATATTACCTTTGTTCCATGTGTTTGGTCTGGTATCAGCCATGTGCGCTGCCTTCCTTTCAGATGCAGAGATGTATATACCTTCCGATATCCATACGGATACATTGATCGATACTATCTACAGATATAAATGCACGGTCTTTAATGCGGTGCCCACTATGATGCTTATGATCCTGGAAAACAGATCATTTGCTCCGGAAAAGTTGAAAACCCTGCGCTGTACCATTCTTTCGGCTGCTGCCGCAACAAGAGAACAGATTGAGAGACTCCATGAAGCCCTTCCGGGCGATCATTTTCTTTCGGCATACGGCTTGAGTGAATCTGCGCCCATTAGTACGCTGCCCTATGATGACACACTTGAAAATTGTATAAACACCGTAGGGGTGCCTATGCCGCATGTCAAAATTGAGATACGTCATC
>JAFYAD010000034.1 GCA_017540915.1 Lachnospiraceae bacterium | reverse complement strand
CGAAGCGGCTATGCTGGACGGCGCAACGAACGGGCAGGCCAACCGCTACATCATTCTTCCCTACATCAAACCCATCATCCGTATCAGTGTGATCTTCGCAGTGACCGGATCGCTGAAGTCCTTCGACATGATCTATGTATTGACGAACGGCGGCCCTCTGCATTCGACGGAAGTGCCCAGCACGCTGATGATCAGTATGCTGTTTTTGCGCAACCGCTACGGACTGGGCAGTACCATCGCGGTCATCCTGATCCTGCTCTGCTTCGGCTTTGCCCTGCTGATCAATCTGATCTTTAGAGAGAGGGAGGAATAAGACCATGAAAAACAACAGCAAAGCCGTGAGAGTCATCATCTACATCGGACTTGTCGTGTGGCTGATCGTCAACCTCTTCCCCGTATACTGGATGTTCACCTTCTCCCTGAAGAGCAACGCCGAGATCTTTGGGGACAATGTCGTGGGCCTTCCGAAGGATTGGCTGTGGTCCAACTACGAAAACGCCCTGAATACCGGCAATATGGGACGATACTTTCTGAACAGCACCATCGTCGCCACTGCCACGATCATCATTACCCTCTTTGTAGCCCTGATGGCCACCTTTGCGCTGACCCGTATGATCTGGAAGCGTCGGAAGACCCTCAACAAGTTCTTTATGCTTGGTCTTACCATCCCGATCCATGCTTCCATCGTTCCCGTATATGTGACGCTCTCGCGTCTGCACATGCTCAACACCTACTGGGCACTGATCATACCCTATTCGGCCTTCTCGCTGTCAATGGCCATCCTGGTCTGCACCGGCTTCATGAACGAGATCCCGCGGGAACTGGACGAATCGGCCTGCATCGACGGCTGCGGAACCTGGGGCGTCTTCTGGCGCGTCATCCTGCCGCTGATGAAACCGGCTGTCGCCACCGTTGGCATCTATACCTTCCTGCAATGCTGGAACGAGCTGATGTTTGCCAACATCTTTATTTCGAAAAGCGAACTGCGGACCCTGCCGGTCGGCGTTCAAGCCCTCTCCGGCCAGTATACGACGGAATGGGGTCCCATCGGCGCTGCCCTGGTGCTTGCCACCTTCCCGACGCTGTTCATCTACATCTTCCTCTCCAAGAAGATCCAGGACAGCTTCGTGGCCGGCGCTATCAAGGGATAAGACACAGTCAGAGAACCAAAACAAAGCCCCTGTATTCAGACGAGTACGGGGGCTTTCCATATTCTTTACAGCCCCTCACCGCTTTGACTGCTTTATCCGGGAGCCTTTGATATCCTATTCTCCCAGCTCGATCCACATGGCAGGACGTATTCCGAATGCTTCAAACGCCGAGTCAGCACCATATCTAATGTTTCCCTTTGCATCAATAGTTTCCGCCGTTTGGCTTCTTTTACACTTAACAAAAAGATCTTATCCATGGTGCCCGGCCCCTGTGTTTGATTCGTGTCATATCCCGGGTTCAGATCTGTAGTGACTCCACTCTCTCGAATACAATTCTGTTCCTCTTCTGAAAAAGCTTCTTCATAAAACTTCCCATTCAACCATGTCCGCATAGCGCAAGTGTCCCAAGTATATGTCCTTTGTGAAGGAACCAGTTGTCCTTTTGTCAGTATTTGTTTACTGATAACATAGACGAGACTGTCCTAAAAATTCGGTGACTCGAACCGTGCTCAATACCCGCTTCTTTGAACCTCTCTGTAGTTGCATCACCAATTGCCCACACTGACTAACGTTCTCCAGAAGCATTCGTGAAAACAAACCCATTTTCGTCAACTTGCTTAATATACAGAATTGTAGCGTTGGCCGGAATGAACAAGCCGTTATTTGCGCATGTGATGCCATAGAGTGGATAGCTATTACATACAGAGACTTTTAAATCATAGCACTTAATTTTATTTTGCTAAAACTTAACACGATCAATGGTGTAATCACAGCCCACCAAATTGTTTTCACTGTATGCTATTCTTTTTGCCAAAGCATGCTCCCCTAATCAGGAGCATTGGAAAAGACTGAAAAATATAACTTGGAGGTAAAATGATGATTGGCAAAAAAAGAAAAGCTATACTTATTGTGGCGATGGTAACACTTTTAGTGACATCTTTATGTGCTTGTGAGAAAAGAAGCGAAGCGGCTAAGGCCGCTGATGATCTGATCACTGCAATAGGTACGGTGGGTCTAGATAGCGAACAAGCAATATCAGCCGCAGAAAAAGCCGTTTCCGAGTTGACAGAAGAGGAAGCCAAGTCTTTAGAAGGATTAGAAGTGCTCAAGAATGCCAGACAGGAATATGATGCACTTGTTGATGCAAAAGTCATAGCAGAGGTTGAAGAAAAGATTTCAGCAATCGGAACAGTTTCACTGGATAGTGAAGAAAAGATAAAAGTAGCCCAAGAAGCATATGATGAACTTGAGGAACGTCTCAAAAGCAAAGTTTCAAATTCGCAAGATCTTGAAAAATCAAAGGCAGACTTAGCCGAGGCGCAAATCAAGGTACAGGCGGAAGAAATAGAAACCTTAATCAGTGCGATAGGTACAGTTAACACTAAAAGCAAAAGCGCCATCGATAAAGCAAGATCAGCATATGATAAAGCTCCGAAAAATGTTCAAGAACGTGTATCTAATTTTTCAGTTCTCACAGCTGCAGAAGAAACATTTACCCAGGTGTGTGTCACAGAAATCGAAGATGCAATAAGTGCAATAGGGAATGTAACTATAGAGAGCCAAGCCCAAATCGAAACAGCAAGGAAAAAATATGAACGGGCTCCCAAAGAGGTAAAAGAGGAGGTTTCAAATTATAATATACTTACCGAAGCGGAAAAAACATACAGAGAACTAAAAGAAGAAGAACAATTAAGATCGATGACAATAAACCAGGGTGACACTGTAACATCAACCGATTGGAAAATAACCCTAAAAAAAGCTTATACATCAACCGAGTTGAAATCAAATCAATCAAGCACATCTTGGGAAGCCAGTGATGGTTATGCCTTTTTAGTCCTTGAATTCGATATTACTTGCCTTAATTCTACACACCCGACAATAGATGACCAAGGTATCACTAATATTATTGCAACGGTAAAAGGGAATACATACTCAAGTTGGGAATACCAATATATCTCAAGTCAGTTATGGTTATATATTAGACACACCTATCTTGATGCGAACCTTCCCTTGCATATTTATGTTTACACATATGTTCCAAAGGCAAATATGAAGGATACAATAACTGTAAACCTTAAGATTGCTGGGAAAGACAAAATCATAATGATTAATAAGTGACTACCAAAAGACATTTATACCGTCTGCCATGATGCATAAACTATTTTACTCAAGAAACCGGGGCCCACAAAAATATAGGGGTCCCCGGTTTCCTGGTGAAAATCGAAAGACGTTTCGATATACTCTCTCCCAAGAGCGAATCGGTATGGAGAAGTATTCGTGCCCTGTTTCTGCGAAGATCGCAGCACCCGCTTAGACACCATGGAACAAGAGTAATCTTTCCGCCGATACTGCCACCGTCAGACGACATCTTTGAGAGCATTCCAGTCATCGGTAAAAAAGTGCAGCTGAGGAAGAACACACCATGTCTATCATCGTACTCATTCCTTTTCATCAATAGTCGTCAGGTCCCCCTTGCGTGCTTTGATCTGCTTTTTTCTTTCGATCCAGTTTTTGCACTCCCACTCTATAGCTGGTTCTTGGATTGCTTTTTCAAGTGTTTCCCTGAACGTTTTGTAGGTATTATAACAGGGGATGCAGCTCCAGACATATGACCCCGCCTTCGACGTGATACGATAATTTGGATCCTTTTTTCCATGTTTTGTGACATAATATTGGTTCTGGTTTGATGTCAATTGTTGTTTATAAATTTCGCCAAGTATCAGATTATCCAACGGGACATGATACTTTTCCGAGCTTGAGGCAACATTTTCAAAGAACTCTTTGTTTTCAGTGACCTCCATCGCCAGATATGCACCGCTTATTACATAGAGATTCTTAATCGTCATGTTTACCCACTTCTGCGCATTTCCATAAGTGAAAAACTCACATACCATAAGATTATTCTTTTTGCATATCTCTTGATATTCCTTGATGAGTTCTCCACAAAGAGCTTCGTGCCATTTGTCAAAATCAATACTGCAACAGCCGAAATAAAGCGCGGAAACTGCCCGTGTAATTATATCGGACATACCTTTTACGCAATTCTTGAACGAATTGACTCTATTTCTGTCGGGAAAGGCCGATTTGGTGAACAGGGCATTGAAAGCGCCCTGGTTCGTTGCGTCCTTATACGCAAATTCAACTGCCGTTCTAATGATCAGTTCGGTTTTTTTCGAGTCTTCATAAGACAACCCAAAATAGGTAAATAACAGGAATTCCACTCCATTACGTATAACGATGTTCGTTTCCATTTTATCTTCTCCTTTCACCGCCTCTGCCCAACTCAATAGTTTAAAAAAGCTTTCGATCCGGTTGGCATATTTAACGCACAATACCTAAGACATATTAATCTTAAGACATACTAACTTAAAGTACAAAAAGTCAACGATAGCCGTGTGAACATGCCTTTGGTATCCATCCCGGGGCCATGCAGACAAACAAAACTGCCCCGCTGTGCTTAAGCCTCATCCGGAGAGCACCTCCCCGGCATTATATAGCATTAATCGTCATCATAGATCCAGTCGTCCATACGTTTAATACTGCTGTCCAGATTTTTGAGGATCTTCATGAAGATCTCATCAACAGACAGCATACTGCGGGGAACGTCAAGTTCCTTAATCCTTCGATATCGCTCCGCATAGTCTGCAATAAAGTATCCGGAGAGTATGTTGACCGCTTCGATCTCTGTTACCCCATACTTCTCCTGGATCTCTTTCCGCAACACATTTCTGATTCCGGTATCGCTGCGGTCATTGCAAGGTATAGACTCCGCCCGATGATAATAGTCCATTGCGATCTCATAGGTCAGCCACTCACCCTTATGCTGCTCACGCAGTTTTTTCAGCCGTTGAAATTCCTTTTCATACGCTTCTTTTTCTCCGGACATCTCTTCCTCCCTTCCGTCAGGGCTTGATCATACCCTGCCGAAAGGGAT
This sequence comes from Lachnospiraceae bacterium, assembly GCA_017540915.1. The sequence continues at coordinate 811 of JAFYAD010000034.1, read as the reverse complement.
AAAAAAGGGACATATATGGGGCTTACCGCATAAAAGGCCTTTTACAGACAAACTCTCCGAACCATTATCATGCAGCCCGACAGGGCAGCCGTTCCGGTAAGTGGAAAAAACGTCGCGGGAATGCACTGCCATCCTGCATGATCTTTTCCACCGGAGTATGACCGACCACCTGCAGATACCGGCCTGACCGAAACAGCTTTCTTATCAACAGTTATACGCCCGGAATGTTTTCTCCGCATCCTCCCGCAGCCGGTCCACCAGCCGTTTCGGCTCCAGCACCAGCACACCCGGCGCGTAGTTTTTGGCAAACTGGAACATGGCTTCTTCCGTGACTCTTGCATAAACATCCACGTGTGTGTCCATCTCATTTGCAAAGCGCACGTCCATGCCGAAGATATCGATCACGTCGCTGATCATCGGCTTTACGATCCGGAATTTCACCCTGCTGTTTTTGCTGGAATACATGTAGATGTGCTCTGCCATGTACTCTGCCAGGTCCAGCCGCTGCCCGCTGGATCCCTCGAGCTGCTCAAACGGCTTTGCCCTTTCCTCCAGTATCTTTATGTCTTTGATGCGGTCGATACGGTAATTGGAAATATCATTGTATTTATCGTAATTGCAGATCAGATAGTATTTCCCGTCCTTCGCGGCCATCTGATAAGGACTGACGACGTATTCCCGGACAGTACCGTCTTTGCGGCACTTTTTATGCTGCTTTTTATCGGTCCCATACTCGACGTAAGCGAAGGCCACTTTTCTGTTCCTGCCGATGGCTTCATCCAGCGTTTCGATCGTATAAAACAGCTCCGGG
>JAFYAD010000033.1 GCA_017540915.1 Lachnospiraceae bacterium | reverse complement strand
GTTTATAACGAAAAGAGGAAGAAGGTGGAGTGAATGAAGAAGAAACTGTTTCTTATTATGCTCATACTGGCTTTTTTTTCGATACCTGTTTATGCTGAGATGCCTGATGATACGTTAGAGGTGCTTGAAGAGGGTCTTTGTTCTGAATGAGTTCCTTATGAAGTGGATGGAAGTATAGCGCTTCCCTCATCCTATAATCTTAGAAGCCTTGGAATGGTAACAAGCGTAAAGGATCAGGGTGATAAGCCGTATTGCCTTACCGATGCCCGTATTGCTGCATTGGAATCAGCGCTGATTAAGAAGGGATATGAAAATGCTTCTGTTGATCTCTCTGAGACATCAATGCTTTATGAGGATTGGGTAAATTCCGGTAGCAGCAGTCCTTTTGGGGTTTGGTGTGAATACTCCGGATGCGAAACTATCGGATCTGCGAATAGCTTTGATAATCAGTTTCACTCATGGGCGATATGGGAGACATCACCTTCTTTCATTTGTTCAGGCATGCTGCCGCCGTATGATGGCAGCCTGTTTGTTTTTATCCGCTTGAAAAAGGTAATATTGGCGTTTCCGAGGAGGATGAGTTATACTACTGGTAAAATACATCACTTCACGCGGAGAAATGAATGAAACAAATACTGGTAGTAGAGGACAACGAAGATTACAGAGAGCTTTTGGAAAACTATTTATCCGAAGCAGGCTTTGCGGTAACGGCTGTTAGCGATGGATTGAAAGCCTTCGATGCGATTGAAAACAGAGAGTTTAATCTCATTATACTGGATATCATGCTTCCGAAGATTGACGGTTTTACGCTTTGCGAGCTGATCCGCAAAAAGAGCGAGGTTCCGATTGTTATGCTGACGGCAAAATTCAGTGAGGAAGACCAGCTGCGTGGCTATCAGATGAAGGTGCATGAGTATATCTCCAAAACCACCTCCATGCCGATCATCACAAGCAAGGTTGAGGCGATTTTACGCAGGGCGGAAAAACAGCCGGAGCAGGTACTTTGGTTCAATCAGCTGTCCGTGGATAAAAACACCTATACGGTGACAGCAGACGGCAGCACGCTGGAGTTTACACTGAAGGAATTTGAAATCCTGTATGAACTGATTCTCGCAAAGGGAAAGGTCGTTACCAGAAAAAGCCTGCTTTCCAAGCTCTGGGACTATGAATACTACGAAGATACCAGAATCGTAGATACGCATATCAAGAACATCCGGAAAAAACTGGGAGATTCCGACTGCATTGAGACGGTCAGGGGAATCGGCTATAAGCTGGTGGAAAAGACATGAAAAATCTGACGATCAAAGCGTTTTTAGCCTTTTTCATAAGCTGCTGTATCGTGATCGCCGCATTACTGTTTCTGTTTTCCGTTTTTATCCCGTATTCCGGCGCAAAGCAAAACAGAGCCTATATCAAGGCAGAATCGGAGGCGCTTGCCGCAAGATGTCTGAACCGGGAAACCGAAACGGCAAAGCAGGAAATCAACCGGTTTGCAAGCACAAGCGGTGCCTATGTACAGCTTGCGGAAGCAGACGGAGCGTCGCAGGAGCAAGGCGAAGAGACCCAGATCTATCCTTTGAAGTTTTGTGATTCCGACCGCGAATTCGTGCTTCTTGTAACCTACAGCGATGAGCGGACAGCCATGTTTCGCAGTGCGGTCAAAAAGAGTCTGCCGATTGTGCTCGTGCTTGTGTTTTTCCTGTCTCTTCTTTGTGCAAAGCTTTTTTCCTATCATACAAAGAAGCCGATTGTCAGGATGAGCAAAATTGCACAGAGGATGGCGGAGCAGGACTTCGGCTGGTATTGTCCGGATGAGCGGGATGATGAGATCGGGACGTTGGCAAAGAGTTTGAATACGCTCTCGGACGAGCTGAGCGGCGCGCTCACAAAGCTGAACGACAAAAATTTGTATCTGAAAAATGAAATCGCACTGGAAAAGGAAAAAGAGAGAAGGCGCATGCTCTTTTTCTCCGGCGTATCCCATGAATTGAAGACGCCGATCTCCGTTGTCATCGGACAGATTGAAGGGATGCAGAAGGGAATCGGGGTCTATAAGGACCGGGACAGATACCTCGAAAAATGCCGCATTACGCTGCGGGAACTCCTCGATTTTATCAATGAGATTTTGCTCGTCGCCCATATGGATGTGGCCGCAAACGACGATGCGCAGACGGTAATGCTCGATGCACTGCTTGATGAGGTGGTCGCATTTTACGATGAACCGATTACGGAAAAAAAGCTGGCGCTTTCCTATGAGGTACCGGACCGCATTCCGTTCCGGGGCGATGAAAAGCTTTTGAAAAAAGCGATCGGCAATGTCCTCGGAAATGCCATTACCTATACGCCGGCTGAAGGTAACATCAGCGTCAGCCTTTGCCGTACGGAAAAGGATGTAACGCTTACGATTGAAAACGGTCCGGCGCATATTGATGAGCAGCATCTGCCGCATCTGTTCGAAGCCTTTTACAGAGCAGACGCAAGCAATAAGGACGGCAGCGGGCTCGGGCTTTACATAGCCGGTATGGTGCTTGAGATGTGCGGCGCGGTATATGAGATTAAAAACCAAAACAAAGGGGTGGTTTTTACGGTAAAACAAAAGCTTTCGGAAGAAAACAGGAAAGAGAAACCGTAAACTTCACGAAAACTCCACATTCCATACAGACACACTACAGATAAAATATGATACAACAAACAGGTAGGAACCGATATGCGGTCCTGCCTGTTTTTATTTTCTTGAATAAGGAGAACGGAAATGAAAATTGATGTTAAGGATGTGACGATGATCTATCCGTCGGGCAAGAAAGCACTGCAGAATGTATGCTTTTCGGTGGAAAGCCCGGATTTTGTGGGCATACTCGGACCGAACGGTGCCGGCAAGTCCACGCTGATGAAACTGATGACGGCGGCGCTTCGCGAAACCAGAGGAAAGATAGAGCTGGACGGAAAAAGTCTTTTGTCGCAGGAAAGCATGCTGAAGCGAAATCTCGGATACCTGCCGCAGGTATTCGGGCTTTATGATGAGCTGACGGTATGGCAGTTTATGGATTATATGTCGGCACTAAAGGGTATCAAAGACAAAGAGGAAATCGAGTGGGCACTTGAGCAGACCGGGCTTAAGGACAAACGGAAAATCCGGATCGGAAATCTTTCCGGCGGCCAAAAGCAGCGGGTCGGGATCGCCCAGGCGATTGTGGGACATCCGGAGCTGATGATCTTAGATGAGCCGACGGTCGGTCTCGATCCGGAGGAGCGGATCAGATTCCGGAATATTTTTTCGGAAATGTCACGGGACCGGATCGTATTTCTTTCCACCCATATCGTGGATGATGTGCAGGCCGTTTGCAACAGGGTGCTGGTGATCTACGGCGGCAGGATCCTGTTTGACGGAGCGCCTTCGGATCTGATCGATAGTACCGTGGATCATGTAGGTTCCTATGTCAGAAGTCTCGACGAGGTAATACCGGAGGATTGTGAGATCGTCTCCAAGGTCAATACCAGAAACGGAGTGCTGACCCGCATCGTCGGGGAAAACCTTCCGGATTATGTGGAAAAATGCGAGCCGACCCTCGAAGATGCTTATCTGTACACGGTTGCAGCTCACAGCAGGTCGTGATTCTTTCCGTCCGTATGTCCGTACATGGAAGTATGTACGAATATCAGCAAATCTGTGAAGTAAAATAGAAAGGATAAACAAATATGAACCAGCTGATAAAAGCGATCAGGGCGGAGTTTATTCGCCTGATGAAAAAGAAGACGACATACATATTGATGCTATGCCATATCATTTCCATTGCACTCTGCTTCGTGCCTTATCTGCAGCGACAGCTTCGGATTTTTATGAACGATGGTTTTGATGTGATAGCATCCGGAACCAATGAATATATCTACAGACCCTTCGTGATCGGCAGTCTGGCAGGCTCGATCCTTTGGGGCATTTATGTGCTTGCGAGCGCAGACAAAGAAAAAAAGAATAACAGCCGTGAAATGGTGAGTGCTTTTATGGACGAAAGAAAGCATTCCTTTACACGGATCATGGCTTTTTTGAGTGTTGCCATACTGGATACGGTTTTATGCATGCTTGTATTTTTGCCTGTGTGCATGAAAAAAATGGATTATCTCTTTCAATGGAAGACCTATATCATTTACCCGCTGATCCTGATGCTTGCCGGAATTGTTATGACGGTTTTCCTGATGGAAGGACTTTACAGGCTTTCCGAAAACACGATCGTTTCGCTTCTTGTGTTCGGTATTCTGACGGCAGTCCAGTTTACTCCGGCGTTTAAAAATAGCGTATTTGTCAGATGGAATCTTCCGCAGGAGCTTCCGGTATCCGATACGGTCGGAAGCGCCGGAATACTCAGGATCCTGATCTATACAAGGATCATCCTTTTACTGTGCAGTATCTGTATCTGGAGTCTTGCTTCGCTCTTTATCCGAAAATACCAATACGGACCGGTCAGATCCTTTCTGGTCAGTTTGAAAAAACCGCTCAGGCTGACTGTTCCCGTGCTGTGCGCCCTGATCGCTGCCTTTATGGTCGCCGGGCAGCCCTTTATCGATCACGGACCGCTCGTTGTAGAAGATATCGGCAATGTCTTCGAGACGAGCTGGGATCTGGCGGCAGAGTGCAGTAAGGTCCAGAGAGATTATTATTTCGATACGCTAAAGGGAACGATCCGTGGGACCTATAAGCTGACGATCGACGAGCTTGCAAAGCAGGACCTTGAGATCTATCATAACGCGGGGATCAAAATAAAGCACCTTACCTTTAACGGAGAAGAGGTGGGTTTTACCACACATTTTCGTAAAGAGGATGCTCTGAGGACGAGCCAGTCGGACGTATATTCCGCTTTCCGGCTGCCGGACGGCCCCACCGGAGAACTGGTCTGCGAATTTGAAGGCTATCCGACTCAGTCGAGAACCTATTATAAGGATTGGGAGTATTCCTGCGCAAGCAGAACGGTGGGTCCTGACTATATCTATCTGCATGCGGATATCGTGGGAATGGAAGGCGTCGGCAACGCACCCTATACCAGTAAAACGCGTATACATGTTCCGACTTCGCATGTTCCGCTGGCAGACGGTTTTGAGATGAAAAAAGCGGAAGATGAGGAAGGCGGTATCACTTGCTGGGAAACCTATAACGACTATGCGAT
>JAFYAD010000032.1 GCA_017540915.1 Lachnospiraceae bacterium | reverse complement strand
TCAGGATCCTTGCATCCAAAGGATATGGCATCACACCCCGCTGACAAAAGGCTTTTTATACCGAAATACGCAAACTCCCCGGCAGATGATACGGATGCAAAAACAGGCGGTGACAGCACTATGTCTGCACCGCCTTTTACAGCCATTTTCGCCCTGCAGTATCCTGATACGATGGCAGGCTCTCCCCTCTGAACGAAGTCCCCGCTCATGAATATCACGATATCTGCGTCGGGAAACCGTTTTTTCAAAACATCTATCTGGTGAGCATGTCCCCCGTGGAACGGATTGTATTCCGCTATTATACCTATACGGTTCGGTGTTATACCGGCTCCTGCATTATCATTTGATGCCATCACGACAGCTACCCCTGTATAGTATGAACCTTCATGCAGTTCGGCTTGTCAACCGGTACCGGCTTGCTCTCCAGCAGAAAATAACCCTTCTCGTAATTGATCTTAAACATCACGATCTCATTGTTCTCGTGATTTAATGTCACGAAATGCTCCTCGTTGGGCATGACCCTGACGCCCTTTGGAAATTCACCTGAAATACGGGAATTACACATGAGTGTCAAAAGTCCGGTCTCCTTGTCTATGTTATAGATAACAGCGGAATTCACTCCCGCGTTTACCACGAAAAGATGTGTTCCGCTGGGTGCAATATCCATGGCAACCGCTGAACAGATATCGTCATCCTTGGGGTCTGTTGTGGTGATCTCCTGTAAAAACTCAAATTCCGGACCGTCATCAGTCATCTCGTATTTATAAACATTAACACAGTTTAAGAGCTCACACAGAACATAGAGAAATCTTCCGTCAGCAGAAAATCTCAGGGATTTTGGTGCCGAATCCAGCTGGGTTCTTAAGATATCGTGATTTCTCAGCTTTCCGAGCCTTTTGTCTATCTTGTAGATTTTGATATGATCCAGACCGCCGTCAGCAGCCATGAGATAATCTCCCTCCGGTGTAAGACGTACACAGTTTACATGAGGTCTTGAGCTTCGCTGTGCTATGCATCTGCCCATACCCTTGTGAAATACACCGTCACAGAGCGCCACGATCTCCCCTGTCTCAGGATTCAGCTTCATCATGCTGACTCTGCCGTCGTGATATCCCGCCACATAGAGGTACTCATCGTTTTTATCGATCTCGATATAACAACCCCTCATGCCACCGATCCACATTGAATTGATCTCTTCCAGATCACCGTCCGGCAGTATCCTGAATCCCTTTACGCCCTCATCCGCGATGGAATACAGGAATTTTCTATTAGTGGAAAAAGCAAGATATGAAGGGTTATTGATCGGAACAACCTTTCTCTCGTACATCTTTCCATGATCTATGTCCATGTCATAAATATGGATACCGATACTGTTCTCATGCGTATAAGTTCCCACATACCCCACAAATTTTGACTCGCTCATTTCGCTCCTCCTTTTATCATATGATCTAAGGGTCAAAGGATTTATGACAAATCACAACAATCCTGCCCACTATTTGCAATCTCGCGTAACTTCGCTCATGCCCTTATTCTCAGGATATCATATTGGGATACCTGTGCATCAAGCTTTACATATATCTCCTGACCGGCATGAGGACAGCTCTCCACCGGAACACCTTCCGCATCAGTCATACCTGTAACTTTTGTCTCAACATTAGTGCCGTCGGGTTTCATGATCTCTATCACATCGCCGACACAGAACTTGTTGCGCTGATGTATAAAGGCTGTGTGGCCGGTCCCGTCATCCGAGGGATCGAACACTTCCTCAACAACTCCCAGATACACGAATCCTATCCGGTATGTGTTATTGTCATATATCTGTGTGCTGCCGTCAGGCTTGCCGTAAAAAAATCCCGTTGTGAACTGCCTGTAGGTGCAGTCTGCTATCTGCTCCGTGTACCAGGGCATGTTCTCCTCGTAAACTTCCCTCGATACAAAAAGATCGTCTATGGCCTTCCTGTAGGTCCTCGCCACGGTAGCCACATAGAGTGCGCTCTTCATGCGCCCCTCTATCTTAAAACTGTCAATGCCCGCATCCACAAGATCGGGCACATGCTCTATCATGCAAAGATCCTTGGAGTTGAAAATATAGGTACCGTCATTTTCATCCTCGTACACCTGCATAATCTCGCCCGGTCTTGTGTCCTCCTCGATCTCGGCGTATTTAACCTTGTATTTCCATCTGCAGGGATGCGTGCAGGCGCCCCGGTTTGCGTCACGCCCGGTGAAAAAGCTTGATAAAAGACATCTTCCCGAATACGAGATACACATTGCGCCGTGGACAAAGGTCTCTATCTCAAGGTCATCCGGGATATTATCCCTGATCTCCTTTATCTCCTTAAGACTTAACTCCCTGGCGCTCACTACTCTGGATGCTCCCAGGGAATGCCAGAAATTATATGTACCGTAATTGGTATTGTTGGCCTGGGTCGAGATATGAATATCTATCTCCGGCACAACTTCTTTAGCAATGGTGAAAACCGCCGGATCTGAGATTATCAGTGCATCCGGCTTTATCTCTTTCAATTCGCCGAAGTATTTTCTCACAGCAGCCAGATCGCCGTTATGGGCTATGACATTGGCTGTGACATAAACCTTAACTCCTCTGTCATGGGCAAAACGGATTCCCTCCGCCATGTCCTCAAGGCTGAAATTTCTGGCCTTTGCTCTAAGGGAAAATACTTCCCCTCCGATATAAACGGCATCCGCGCCGAATATGACCGCCACCTTCAAAACCTCTAAACTCGAGGCAGGTACCAGAAGTTCCGGCTTCTTCATGAAGCTCTCCTCTCTGTATGGCAGGATAACATCCGTGCACATGCATGTGATCCTGCCTCACTCGTCTTATAGACTAATAATATCATGTATCACCTTTCGGTCTTCACTGACAGGGACACCCCGTCGCCCACCGGCAGTACCGTAGTGATAAGTCCATCGGTATGTGTAAGTGTGTACAGATACTCCCGCATCCTCGTGTGTATGGTGCGGTTTCTGCGTTTTATAAGATATTTTGACTCGATGATGTCACCGTCAAAGAGGACGTTGTCCGTCACTAAAACCGCACCATCATCCATTAGGTCTAAAACAATGGGTAAAAGTGCGGGATACTGGCCTTTTGCGGCATCCATGAACACAAAGTCAAATTTGGCGCCGCCCTCTGATAACCCCGGCAATATCTCTGCCGCATCACCCTCCAGCAGTGTTATCCTGTCTGCGTGGGGCGATGAAGCTATGTTCTCCCCGGCCTTTACGATCCTGGGTTCATAGTTTTCTATGGTGGTGATATGCGCGTTCCTATTGAATTCAGCCATGAGAAGTGCCGAAAAACCCACAGCAGCGCCAACCTCCAGGATACGTTCCGGTCTGTAGGAAGCCATGAGCCATTTCATGAGCATCTGCATATCCCTGCGTATTATGGGGACGTCTCCGTCAATCGCCTGCTGCCTTATGGAATCAAGATACTCCGGCAGCTCACTGTCCAAAGAAGTAATATATGTAAAAAGTCTGTCTTCCACTATCATGAACCGGCCTCTGTCTCTTCTGCGCTGTAGCACATGGTGGCTATGATCTCCTTGTAGGTCATGGCGGTATTCATGGTATATACCCCCGCCTTGATCTCGCCCTTGGACCCCTCTTTGATACCGGCCTGCGAGATCAGAAGCTGCACATAAAACAGCCTCTCATCATCCACAAGTCCCTTTTCATAGATCACCTCTGCGACCGCAGAAAGATCGGTGTCATTGATGGTGACCAGCATATCCCTGCTGTTTTCATGGCTTGCCATGGCAGGTTCCGTATAAACCCTGTATCCGAAATTATAGGCGTAAAGCCCCACACGATACAAGAGCAGTATCGCCAACAGCCACACCATGGCTATAATGCTGATATTCAATAGTCTCAGAGCAACCTTTGATAGCTTCATGAGATATTAAACCTCCATAATGATAGGTATGATCATGGGATTTCTGCCCGTTTCCTTCCATACAAAACTGCCAAGATCATCCTTTATCTGCTGCTTGATACGGCCCCAGTCATGAACTCTCTTATCCTCCAGCTTCATCATGGTCTCAAAAATGAGATTTCTGGCTTCCTCCAACAGGT
>JAFYAD010000003.1 GCA_017540915.1 Lachnospiraceae bacterium | reverse complement strand
TGTCCGACAGAGCCTTTTCGTCTCCCAATACGGAAATATATGCCTTTGCCGTCTTAAGATCAGGTGCCACCTCCACAGCGGTAACTGTAGTCATGGAATTAACTCTGGGATCCTTGAGCCCGCCTCTGATGATATTGGCAAGTTCCTCTCTCACCATCTCGTTTATCCTGGTGTTCTTTATGCTGTTCTTTCGCATTAACGCGGTACCTCCACCATCTCGTATGCCTCAAAGACATCCATCTCAGCGTAATCCGTAAATCCGTCAAGCACAAGACCGCACTCGAATCCGGCCTTGACCTCTTTGACATCATCCTTGAATCTCTTAAGGGATGCAAGATCTCCGTCGAAGATCTGCTCGCCCTCTCTGGTGACTCTCACCTTGCAGCCGCGTTTGAATACACCATCCAATACATAGCTTCCGGCGATGTTGCCGATTCCCGATGCCTTGAATATCTGGCGAACTTCCGCATGACCGATAACCTTCTCCTCGTAGATGGGATCCAGCATGCCCTTCATGGCTGCTTCCACGTCCTCTATAGCATTGTATATAACCTTGTAAAGTCTTACATCCACGCCTTCCCTGTCTGCCGTGGACTTAGCCACTGCATCGGGTCTTACGTTAAATCCTATAATGATAGCATTTGAAGCTGAAGCCAGGATGACATCGGATTCATTGATTGCACCGACACCACCATGTATCACCTTCACTACAACTTCATCATTTGAAAGTTTCACGAGAGACTGTTTTACTGCTTCCACAGAACCCTGTACATCAGCCTTCACGATGATATCCAGCTCTTTCATGTTACCTGACTGGATCTGGCTGAAGAGATCATCCAGTGATACTCTTGCTCTGGATTCCTCTACCAGCTTATTCTTGCCCTCTGCGATATATGTATCCGCAAATGCCTTGGCTTCCTTCTCTGAATCCATGGCAACGAAAACTTCTCCGGCGTTTGGAACGCTGTTAAGTCCCAAGATCTCCACAGGTGTTGAAGGTCTCGCTTCCTTGACGTTATGACCTCTGTCATCGATCATGGCTCTGACCTTACCGTATGAAGAACCGCAGGCTACAGGCTGTCCAACCTTGAGTGTACCCTTCTGCACCAGAACAGTGGCAACCGGACCTCTTCCCTTGTCCAGCTGTGCCTCTATGATGATACCTCTTGCATTTCTCTTGGGATTGGCCTTGAGCTCCAATATATCCGCTGTCAGCAGTATCATCTCCAGAAGGTTATCTATACCTTCCTTGGTACGTGCGGAAACAGGACAGAATACGGTGCTGCCGCCCCAATCCTCAGGGATCAGCTCATACTCGGTAAGCTCCTGCTTAACCTTCTCTATATTAGCAGAAGGCTTATCTATCTTATTTACCGCTACGATTATCTCTACACCGGCTGCTTTCGCATGGTTTATAGCCTCAACTGTCTGGGGCATGACACCGTCGTCTGCAGCTACCACGAGGATCGCGATATCCGTCGAGTTCGCGCCTCTCATACGCATTGCGGTGAATGCCTCATGTCCGGGTGTATCGATGAATGTGATCTTCTGATCACCGACTCTTACCATATATGCACCGATGGCCTGTGTGATACCGCCGGCCTCCTTGTCGGTGACTTTTGTATCTCTGATGGCATCCAGAAGTGATGTTTTACCATGATCTACATGTCCCATAACGCAGACTACAGGAGGACGTTTCACAAGTTTTGCGTCATCCTCGTCCTCTTCCTTCAGAAGCTCTGCTATGGCATCTACTCTCTCTTCCGGTGATGCGATGAAATTAAACTCCAGCGCAAGGCTCTCCGCCTCGTCATATGCGATATCGGAGTTCATGGTGTACATCTTGCCTTTTTCGAAGAGCTTTTTGATGATCTCTGAAGCTGTTACTTTCATGCGGCTGGCAAGCTCGCCTATTGTAAGATGCTCCGGAAGCTCGATCTCCTTGATCTGGGTCTTCTCTTCCTTCTCCTCAGCTGTCATGGCAGTCTTATTTCGCTGCTTGTAACCTGTTGTCTTCTCCAGGTTCTTAAGCTGCTCTGCATGCCTTGAATTCTTGTCGAAGTCCTTGTTGTCGCGCTTATCCTTGCCCTTGCGGCCGCTCTTTCTGCCCGGATCTGCAACTGCAGCTGCCTGGTTTGCGCTGTTATCTCTTATTTGTGACTGCTGCCCAGGTTTTCCCTGGCGATCTTTATTGAATCTATTGTCACCTCTACCACCTTCATTGCGACCGGTATTATTGCGATCACCGCCATAACGATTCCCGGAATTGCTGGTAGTATAGATTTTTTTGCCGTTCTTTTCGCCGGTTTTTTCTCCGGCTCTTTCGCCTTTTTGCCCATGTCTTCTGTCCCTGTCACCTGAATTACCCTTCTTTTTCTCTTCAACGGGTATTATGACCTTCTCACCTGTGAGACCAAATTTTCTCTCCGGCGGTTTCTTTTCATTGACCGGATTAGCATTGACTGCGATACTTGCTGTATTATCCGCAGTCTGCTTATTATCCGTCTTTACCTCAACTTCGGCTTTATTATCTGCAGGCTTAACCTCCGGCGTATTATCAACCGGCTTCTCAGCCTGTTTTACCGTGGTATCAGCCGGTGTCACAGCTTTAGCACCCGCATCATCACGTACAGTTTCCTTTGTCTCCGGTGACACGTTCTCCTCAGTCTGCGGCTTGGCAACCTTCACAGGTATAAAACGGGTAGGCGTACCTATGGGGCGTTTTCCCCCCGGATGTACCGGTGCCTTGCCCGGAGCCGGATGAGCGGGTGGCTTGGGAGCTACCGGTTTTTTTACCGGATGAGCCGACTCCTGCTCCTGAAGCACTGGATTATATACCGCTGTGATACTCTTTTTCTTTTTGGGAGCAGCCGGTTTTTGCGCCTCTACCTCGGAAAGCTTCTGAGTAGGTACAAATTCCTTTTTTACCCTCTCTATAACATCCTCCTCGATATAGCTCATATGAGATTTGATATCCTGGATGTTATTCTTGATATACTCTGTTAGTTCCTTGGGTATAACATCCATTTCTTTTGCAACTTCGTAAACTCTTCTCTTTGCCATTAAGCTCGCTCCTCCTCAATCTTCGCTCTGACAAGCTGTGCAAGATTATTATCCGTAATGACGGCCACCGACCTGAACTCACGCCCTATGGCGCCGCCTATCGATGCCCTGTCGGAATAAAAACACCAATCTGTTTTCCTGTTTATACACATATTTTTGAATTTCTTTTTGGTATTGTCCGTCGCGTCCTCAGCGATAATACAAAATACCGCTTTGCCCGATTTTATGGCATTCTCCGCTCCGGTCTCTCCGCTGGCAACCTTTCCGGCCTTTGCGGCCATGGAAAGAGCCGATCTGAATCTGTCCGTCATGTGTCAAATGCAGGTCGTATTTTCTCATAAGTTTCTTCCGAAACCGATGTTTTGAATGTCCTGTTCAAAGCCTTTGTCTTTCTGAGTTTCAGAAAGCATTCAGCATTTTTACAGACATAAGCCCCACGACCTTCCGCCTTTCCTGTGATGTCCGGTTCGACAAGACCGTCTTTAGTCCTTACTATGCGTATCATCTCGTTTTTCGGTCTGACGTTACGACACCCGATACAGGTTCTCATTGGAATCTTTTTCTCCAAACTCAAGCCTCCTGTGGATGAAACGTTCCGTCTTCGTCAAAGTAGCCGGCATTGAAGTTGCCGTCCTCATCGTAATATCCTGCGTGGAATGTGCCGTCCTCATCGTAATATCCGTAATGGAAGGCTCCATCCTCGTCGAAATATCCCTCATGGAAAGCTCCGTCTTCGTCAAAGAATCCGAAGTGGAATTTTCCTGCTTCATCATAATATCCCTCATGGAAGGCACCGTCTTCGTCATAGTAACCTTCATGGAATACACCGTTCTCATCGGTATAACCGAAATCATCAGTGTTCTCTGTATATTCAGGTGTCTCCTCAACATCCTGATAATCATTCTCGTAATCAAGGAAGTCGCCTGCTTCTCTCGCCTGGCTCTCAGACTTGATATCGATCTTAAAGCCTGTAAGCTTTGCTGCAAGGCGCGCGTTCTGACCTTCTTTTCCGATGGCAAGTGAGAGCTGATAGTCCGGAACCACAACCCTGGCGGTCTTTTCCTCGGCATCCGCTATAACTGAAATAACCTTTGAAGGACTGAGTGCGTTCTGTATAAGGTTTGCCGGGTTATCATCCCAGTTGATGATGTCTATCTTCTCACCTCTGAGTTCCTCCACAACCTCATTTACCCTGTTTCCGTTCTGACCTACACAAGCGCCCACGGCATCCACATCCGGATCGTTAGACCACACTGCGATCTTTGTACGGCTTCCTGCCTCTCTGGCAATGCTCTTTATCTCCACAATGCCTTCAGCCATCTCCGTAACTTCCGTCTCGAAAAGTCTTCTGACAAGTTCCGGATGAGTACGGCTAACCATGATCTTCGGTCCCTTCGGGTTGGTGCGGACTTCGCAAACATAGAGCTTGATCCTGTCGTTGGGCTCGAAGTGCTCGGACTTGACCATCTCCTTCTCCACCAGAAGAGCATCAAGCTTTCCTAAGTTAACCGAAAGGTTCTTGCCTACATATCTCTGTACCACACCTGTGACGATGTCTCTCTCTTTTTCATAATACTCACTATAGAGGACTCTTCTCTCCTCCTCGCGGATCTTCTGGAGTATGACGTTCTTGGCGTTGGATGTGGCGATACGTCCAAACTCCTTGGAATCCACATCCATAGTGATGAAATCACCCGGCTTTAATGTGGGATCCAGCATCTGTGCCTTGCCGAGAGCGATCTGATTGTTGGGATTTTCCACATTCTCGACCACCTCTTTTTCAAGCTGGCAGCTGAATGTGCACTTATCGCGATCCATTATAACACGCACATTTGTGGAATCACCGTACTGTTTGTGGCACGCAGTTATAAGTGACTGCTCGATAGCGTCCAGGATCGAATCCTTGCTGATGTTTTTTTCGCGCTCTAACGCCTCCAGTGCGTCTCTTAATGAATTCTCTTCCGCGGTTGGCTTAACCTTCTTCATTTTTCCCTTTTCCTCCTACATTAAGACCGTTGTGTTATCTGAGTATTTTTCAAAATCATCAAAAATCTACGGTAAGTTTTATGCTGGCAATATTTTTTCTCTCAAGTTTCTTCTCTGCACCCTGAATCTCCAGATCGACATATTCGTCATCAAATCCCTTTAATATGCCTGTCATATCCTTGGTGCCGTCCACAGGCTTAAAGGTATGAACATCCACTTCCATTCCGATGCTGTAGCTTAAGTGCTTGTCCTTTTTGAGCGTCCTCCCAAGTCCCGGAGAGCTCACCTCGAAAATATATGCATCAGGTATGAAATCCTCTTCATCCAGGATCGTATTCATCTCGCGGCTCACTGCCTCGCACTCGTTGATATCAACGCCGCCCTCTTTGTCGATGAAAATACGAAGGTAGTACTCGCTTCCTTCCTTTACGTACTCAACATCATAGAGTGTTAATCCGAGTCTCTCCAAAACAGGCGTGACCAGCTCTTCTGTTCTCTTCTCATAATCTGAATGTTTAGACATAGAACCTCCAAAATAATGAAAAATGAGAGCCTCAAGAACCTTGAAGCTCTCATATGCTTAAACATATGAAAAACAGTCCGTACGGGAATCGAACCCGTGTTTCCGCCGTGAGAGGGCGGCGTCTTAACCGCTTGACCAACGAACCGTGTTACATGATAACCTTAATCGGATTTCTTGTCAAGCATTTTTTGAAAAAATTTTCTTATATAGTATTATTGTATTTTGATTTCAGGCTTTTTCCCTGTAAAAAACGGGCTGTTAACTACAGACTTATCAGTCCTCCGGAAGTCCGTCCTCCGATATCATCTTCAGATTCTCACCTATAACAGCAAGACTCTGATACATGTTATTGCGCATTTCATCAGACAGACCGTGTCCTGCTATGTCTATTGCGATAGAAGCTCGACTTTTTATATTGTCAGCAATCTTACTCCCTTCCGGTGTAAATGTCAAATGGGCACGATATGTTCCTTTTTCGAACATTTCAAGGAGACCTTTTTTTTGAAGTGTGGAAACCGCACGGGATACATCTGCCTTATCCCTGCCGCAAAGCTTGGCCAGATCCGCGGAGGAAAGCTCTCCATCGTGATTGGATATCACAACAAAATACAGGGCATATCCGCCCTTAAGGCCGTGTTTTTTCATCTCATCTGTTGCTATCCTGTTCCAATAGTGCATTATCTTGAATATAGAAGTTGTAAAAGTCTCAAATCTATCCTGCATAATATATTCCATCCTGTCTCAGCGTGATCACAACCGGTCAAAAAACGCCACCGCTATCGCCCCGGGACCGCCGTGGATATCAAATACTCTTAAAACCTCAGATTTTCGTACCGAATCAACGGTCTTCCGCAAACAGAGGCGTAGAAAAATACCGCTCTGCCGTATCAGGAAGCACTGTCACTACTGTCTT
>JAFYAD010000350.1 GCA_017540915.1 Lachnospiraceae bacterium | reverse complement strand
GGGCGACGGAGTGTTCAGCTACGCGTCCGAGGCGAGCATACAGAACGGCCGCGTGAAGATAGTCGTAAATATGGTCGGCATCATTTCCATCTACAGGGATGATGAGCTCTTGCTTCGCGAGTATTTCCGCTCCTACGGCGGTACCATCTCCAAGGAGAGCCGCTGCCTGAAGATCGTGAACAGAGAGTGGAAGGGTATCATCGGCGGAGATGATTTCTCACTCAATCTCAAGTTCGAGGCAAACAAGGGAGAGAAGATATTCGGTATGGGCCAGTACCAGCAGGATGTCATGGACTTAAAGGGATGCGTGCTTGAGCTTGCGCAGAGGAATTCACAGATATCCGTTCCCTTCATGCTCTCATCGAAGGGCTACGGTCTTCTCTGGAACAACCCTGCTGTGGGCCGCGTGACATTCGGCAACAACTACACTGAGTGGATCGCGAGATCTACGAAGGAGATGGATTACTGGGTGACTGCTGCGGATACACCGAAGCAGATCGTGGAGAACTACACCGCAGTGAGCGGACGCGCGCCCGAGTTCCCCGAGGAGCTCATGGGCCTGTGGCAGTGCAAGCTTCGCTACAGGACACAGGATGAGGTGCTCGAGGTGGCCAGAGCATATCAGAAGGAAGGCATCAAGATCGATCAGATCGTCATCGATTTCTTCCACTGGACCGTTCAGGGAGACTGGAAGTTCGATACGAAGTACTGGCCGGATCCGAAGGCGATGGTCGACGAGCTCCACTCCATGGGTATCAAGGTCATCGTATCCGTATGGCCCTCGGTCGACAGGAAGAGCGAGAATTTCTACCCGATGGCAGAGCGCGGGCTTCTCATCAGAACGGAGCGCGGCGCTATGCAGACATACGACTATCAGGGCGACTGTGTCGAGATCGACACCTTCAACCCCGAGACCAGGAAGTATGTCTGGGAGATATGCAAGAAGAATTACAAGGATTTTGGCATCGACGCGTTCTGGCTCGACAACTCCGAGCCCGACTACGGCGTATATGATTTCGAGAACTACCGCTACTACGAGGGACCCGCGCTTGCGGTGTCGAATATGTACCCTCAGATGTACAGCCGTGTATTTTACGACGAGATGGTAAAGGAGGGCAAGCCCTTCGCTAACCTGCTTCGCTGCGCGTGGGCCGGAAGCCAGAAGTATGCGAATGTGGTATGGTCAGGTGATGTTCCCTCTACATTTGAGGCATTTTACGATCAGCTTCAGTGCGGCCTGAACATGGGTATCGCAGGTATCCCGTGGTGGACTACAGATATCGGCGGTTTCATGACCGACGATGTAAAGGATCCCGACTTCAGACAATTACTCATCAGATGGTATCAGTTCGCTGTATATTCCGCAGTTCTCCGTATGCACGGCGACAGAGGTCCTTACGACATACCGCCTCTTGATAACAGAGACTGGGGCGGCGGATATCTGCACACAGGTCAGCCCAACGAGCTCTGGAGCTATGGTGAGGATAATTACCGCATCATGCGCCACTACTATGATATCCGTATCTCCATGCACGACTACATCAAGTCGCTGTACAAGGAGGCTTCTGAGAACGGTTCACCTCTCATCAGGCCGATGTTCTACGAGTTTCCGGACGATGAAAAGTGCTGGGAGCTTCAGGATCAGTACATGTTTGGTGACAAGTATCTCGTGGCACCTATATTTAAACTCAACCAGTTCGAGCGCGAGGTCTACCTGCCTGCAGGCAAGTGGGCGCTTACAAGCGACGGCAAGGTTTACGAGGGCGGACAGACTGTAAAAGTCGCAGCACCCATCGAGTACAGCCCGGTTTTTGAGAAGGTATGATGATTTTGAAAAAGGCATATTCAGAGTATTATTAAGGACTACGAGGGCAGTAAAAGCTGCCCTCGTGTTTTTTGTGCGATAAGGCCGTCAAGCGGACGCCGTGCTTGCCGCGAGATGTGCGCAAAGCGTAATCGGGCAGGGATTTCTTTCCTCTGCTCGATTGAATAAAAATGTAATCGAAATCACTGAATGTCATAACAGGATTATGTTTTTCTTGAAATGATCAGTTTTTTTGGTGAGGCAGAACGCATATTCCATGCATATATCAATGTTCCTGAAATCATAAAAACAATATAGATAGCTGCTATCCAGATAATCGTTATAAAATCATATTTTACCAGTAACCACTTGTTTAGCTTCAACGAACTGAGAACTGCGCATATGGCTGTCAGAAATGCTGCAGAGTATATGATTATCCCTATATTGCTTGAAGAGGCCAGGGAAAACAGTTTCCTTCGGCTGGCGCCGACCAGATAATATACGCTGTGGTGCGGCAGGCTTCGGCGAACATTAAGACTTATAAATGCAGTCATACATAGTATCATTACAATTCCGGATATGGTCATCAGCGGTATGTATAAAGTAAGCTCTCTTTTTAGCAGGAGCCGGGAGTTCTCAATGAAGCCGGGTAAATCTATGTATTCGCTGCCGCTTATATTAAAGATGGCTTCTGTCAATTCTTCTGAATTATTCTCAGTCACTACTATATGATTCGAATGAGTAGCGGAGCTGAAACCTGAAGCAGAAAGAATTGCCTGATCTGTCAGCAATAACATTTCTGAATAAGAAATCTTGTAATAGTTTTTATAACTGATATTTGCAGCATTAAATGAACCTCCAAACGAAGGAAGCGTGATATTTTTTTCCAGGACACCGGTTATGAAGAAATCATGTGTGGTTCCATCCCCGGAGGTTAATGTCAGTGTGTCTCCAGCATGGATATCAAGGTTGTCCACAGGCGTTTCAAGGACTGCCGGAATAGCGTCCGTATCGTCTGATGTGAAGAGCCATCTTCCCTCTTTAAGCCGTTGACTGAAATTGTCATAGAACCAGCTGCCAAGACCCATAACATCTACATTCGTATCACCATAACATGCATTGCCGATGCTGTATGTGTAGCTTTCCTGCACTTCCGAATAAATACCATCAAGATCCTGTCCGACATAAAAGAAACCGTTTTTTCCTTCAAATTGTCGAAAAGGGCCATATTCATTAAGAACAGTGCGAATCACTGAGACGCTGAGAATAGTCACAACGCACATCAATGAAAGTACTATGGCCAGAACTGTATTTCTTCGAATATTTTTGTAAAATTCATTTATTAAAAGGTCAGGCATGGTTTTTCCTTATCCGCATTTTTGTATCATACTCTTCAAAGATTTTCGGAATCTGATCATACTCAAAAGGACATTTTGCCCTAAAGCGAATACTATGATGATAACAAAAATACCAAAATACACATATGGTTCAAAAAGAAAGTCCATATAATAATATATATCATTGAGTATGGAATTCTTTACAAGAAGAAATAATGCTACCCCGATCAGCAGGGATGGAGTGCTTATAAGCGCTGCTTCAATGACTGACAATGAAACCATTTTCATCCTGGAAGCACCCACAATACCGCATATCACAGTCCGTTTCTCGCTTTTTGCGTAGAGGTAACCATATAGTTCATACAGGGTAATGATGCATACCAGCATGATTATTCCGACACTTAAGGCGATGGTGATCAGCAGTGAAGCGGCATCAGAATCTCCGCCATAGTATTCTGTGATGGAGTATTCGTCATAATAGAAACTGTTGAGGTATTCGATAATCTGATTGTACTGCTTAAGGGAGATCAGGTGATTAAAGCTAAGACGGATCATGTTTACCTTAAGCTTTTTCATAACCTGCGGAGTGGACAGGATTATCTGAAGCTCTCCCCCGATATCTCTTCTCCCTACAATATCGAAAGTGATTCCTGAAAAAGAAAGAGTGTCTGCTGAGATATTATTCGTAACAACAGCCGCCGGAGCATCGCCCTCATAGTCCGCACGAGTGAGAGCTCTTCCTGAAACCAACTGATAGGCAAGCTCTTCATTTATGAACATATCAGGCTCTCCGGTCAATGGGTTCAGCATACAAGCTACAGACAGGAAAGAATAGTACCCGTATTCATCCTCTGTAGAAATCATACTGCTCAGTGTTTCAGAGGAAATATTATCACCAAATATATTCTTTAACAGTGTATGCCAGAGTTCAGGTCTGTCGTATCCACCGCTATCACCCCAAAACTCTATTGTTATACTGCGTTGGTGGATGTCATCCTCTCCAAGAGAATATGAGTTGTCATATATCACCCCTGTACAGAAGTATACAGAAAACGACATCAGTATCTGTGTTATTACGATCAAAGCAAAGAACAGTTTTTCCTTTTTGGCCATTTTGGTGATGTTTTTTACAGCCAATGCTACCATTCGAATCAAACCTCCTGTTGCATTATGCGTCCATCCTCCAATAGTATCTGTCTTGAACAGGCTGAAGCAATCTGCGCATCGTGTGTTATTATTATCACTGTTCGCCCGGAGAGGTTCAATCTTTTAAATAATTCCATGATCTGAGCTCCTGTAACACTGTCGAGAGCTCCTGTGGGTTCATCTGCCAGCAGAATAGATGGATCATTTACAATGGCTCGAGCTATAGCTGTACGTTGTTTTTGACCACCCGAAAGCAGACCTACCTCTTTTCCGGATAAATCTTCTATACCCGCAGCTTCCATTGCGGATTTGACTTTCAGGTTTATCTCATGACGACCGAATCCGGAGAATCTGAGGGGAAGACTGATATTTTCCTCAACAGTGTAGTCCTCGATCAGCGCGAAATCCTGCATGACTATTCCGACTTTTCTGTTCCGGATATCAGCAAGCTTGCTTTCTGAGAGCTCTGACAGCTCTATTCCGTCGATCTTACAGCTTCCTCCATCGTAGTTGTCGATGGCTCCGATAATGTGCAGGAGTGTTGATTTACCTGCTCCAGACTTTCCGACTATGGCAACCATCTCGCCATCATCCACCGTCAGTGATATATCGTTCAATGCCTGAAATTCGTTCTTTTTGCCTTTATTATAAGTTTTCACAAGGTTTTCAACTATTACCATAATTCCTCCACAGCAAGAATATATTACTATGTAAGGATTATATAAATTAGAGATACTGATGTCAAGATGGATTTATTGTATGATCACAATCTGAATAATTGGTTTTGAATAGGAAAAATGAAAAAGATATGGACATTTCCATGTGTTTATGATATATTAAATATGTTAGTTGGATCTAGAAACTGTTTTGCAAAGGAGGTACAAACTATGAAGAGAAACATCAAACGAGTATTTGTAACTACGCTGGTATTGCTTTTACTGTTGTGTACAGTTGCTATGGCGACACCGTCTGCATTGAAAAGAGGAGAGACTTATTCTATCTCGCAGCATGGTGACAATAATGGCATTTTTACTGCAATAGGTGAGGTGACAACGGCAAGAACTACTGGGTTGAAAACTATGGCTCCAGCTTATATAGATGTTCATGTTTATGAGAAAGCTTATCCATCGGGTACTGTTAATAAACATGAGTATTCAACCAATTCATATGCATCACCGGGAACATTGGTTTCTTCTGGAAATATAGTCAGACTCTGGATGGATGCTTCTGTCTACTACTATCATTCAGGTACAATTGGAACTGATACATTTTATCAGTACGTATATCAGTTTGTCAATTGATTGACTTTACAAAAACTAACGCTTCCATTACATGAAGCGTTAGTTTTTTTGTTTCAGACACTATAAGCTAAAGCTAAAGAAATATATGATGAGATGAAAAGACGATTATCAGTTATTGCATTTACAGTTTTGGCTGTAATAATGGGGGCGATCCTTTTTGCAAGGATCTGGGCAGGAGTGTTCGATAAGCACAACACCAACAAAGAAGATGTAACAACGGCATATGATGAAGTCCTTGATGATCACAAAAATGAAACACAGTCTGTCGTTAATGGGGAAATCCCGGATTATTTCGATGACTTTGAAGGGAGAGTGGTTTACGGGGCGGATGCTTTCTCCGGCAGTGTCGATATCGATTCGGGAATATTTAGAATTGCCGTGACGAAGAGCTTTGACGAACCGTTTTGCATGGTGGTTGATACGGGATATTTCGGAGGAAAGACATCGGCTCTTGTTTTAAAAAATACCGAACATTTGAAAAGGCTGGCAGTTATCACAGATGACATTCAGTGCATAGATATTGTCAGGGAAGGCGAAGAACAGGGCAGAGAACTAAATGAGCTGATATATGTGATACGATTAAGAACTGTGGCTTCTGAAAACAGTATGGGTGAGGATATGGAGGTGACTCCGGGACTATGTTTGCCCGGTGATTTGCCGGAACTGACCAAACTTACATTTGTTTGTGAGACAGATGATAACTTCAATCTGTCCGGTGGATGTGACCTGAACAAGGTGAAAAACCTGGAGCTGCCGCATAATATCGAAGCTATTTCCCTGTTTGGAGGCAAGATGGGAATAGGGGAATTGATTTTACCTGAGGAGCTTTTGGAAATCAGCACATCTTTTTTCTGGTGCAGTAATCTGTCAAGGATTGTTTTTAATGAAAAGATTAAAACTATTGAGTATTGTTTTGACTGCTGCCATAGTCTTAAATATGCAGTGTTCACCGGAGAAAGCATACGATCGATAGAGCACAGCTTCAATGATTGCCCTGATCTCACTTTTGTGGCAGAAGAGGGCAGTGTGCCATGGGAGTATGCGAAGGAACATGATATACCGGTTTTGTCTCCTGATGAATATGAGACTGTAAACTTGACCGGGCAGACTGACGCGGAATAGTGAGATTCGAGATTATGAGAAAAACAGTTATATAGTGGCTTCTTTAACAATCCGGGATATCACTTTTGACCCTAACAACATAGATTATATGGGTGTCAAGAGGTGAAGAATCGTACTCGGGAAGGAAGGAGAAAAAGATGTATCCGCTCATCCACGATCTGCTCTGCGACAAAAAGGGAGGGGATATACGAGGAGAAGGATATATGGAGTTTTTTAACGATAACGGGGCTCTCGTCGGCAGGTCGAACGGCGAGACTCTGAGGATCGAGGCGTGGGGAAAGGACGGACTCAGAGTCCGCGCGACCATGCTTCCGAAGTTTACCGATCACACATGGGCTCTTTCAGAGACACCTTCTGTGACCAAGGGCGATGTGAAGCTCTATCAG
>JAFYAD010000349.1 GCA_017540915.1 Lachnospiraceae bacterium | reverse complement strand
TCGGGCTCTACTGCCGCTATCGCGGCTGCCTGTATCATGTATGTAAAGTGACTGATTCCAGTCAATATCATACAGACAGTCATATTTGCCAGCAAGCTGGCATATGCCTGTCTGTATGATATTGGCTGTGAATAGTAACATCGAGTAATATATTTTAGGTTTTGATTCCTTGACTAAAGCCACATTCATTATTATAATGAATGTGGTTTTTTGTGTAAGATCAGGAGGAATTGATACAATTGGACACTGTGCAAATTATCAGGTGCGTATGCCTGTTTTTGTTGCTGGTGGGATCGGCCTTTTTTTCGTCTGCCGAGACCGCATTTGTAAAAGTAAATCGTATAAAGATCCAACTGTTGGCCGAGGAGGGCAAAAAAGCGGCCAAAAGGGTGGATTACATTCTGGAACATCAGAATAAGATGCTCAGCGCTATTCTGATCGGTAATAACATAGTCAATATATCTGCTTCGGCTCTGACTACCATCATAGTGATAAATCTTTTCGGAAATACATATGTGGGTATTGCGACTGGTATCCTGACAATCGTGGTGATGATGTTCGGGGAGATAGTGCCGAAGAGCATTGCAACGTCCTATTCTCTCAGGATTTCGCTGGCATATTCCGGTCTGATCGTCGCACTGATGTGGGTGCTGACACCGGTGATATTCATAGTGGAAACGATAAGGCTAGGTATCACGAAGCTTTTCAAGCTGGAGGACGGCGAGAGCACCATGACGGAGGATGTCCTTAAAGGGTATGTGGATGAGGGACTGGAGACCGGAGCCATAGAGTCTGACGAGTTTGAGATGATACATAATGTTTTCTCACTGGATGAGCAGTTGGCAAGGGACATTATGGTGCCACGAATAGACATCGTGTTCGTGCCGTTAGATGCCACCAGAGATGAGCTGATGGAGATCTACAGCCAGAATCAGTTTACCAGATACCCGGTGTTTAATGACAAGAGAGATACCGTCATCGGTACCATCAATATGAAAGATCTTTTGTCCCTGCCGCAGGATGCGGAGTTTTCCATCGGCAGTATCATGAGACAGCCCCACTTCACCTTCGAGCACAAAGAGGTTGGAACACTGCTCATGGAAATGCGTGACAATGCCTGGTCCATGGCTATCGTGCTGGATGAGTACGGAGCTACCAGCGGTATAGTCACCATGGAAGACATCCTTGAAGAGATAGTGGGTGAGATCCGCGATGAATATGATAATGACGAGAGGGATTCCATCCGCGTGCTGAAGGAGGGCGAGGAGTACCTCACGGACGGATCCACGAACCTTGTGGATATCAATGAGGAGCTGGGTACAAAGTTTGAGTCCGAAGAGTATGACACTATCGGCGGATATATGATACAGACTCTGGACCGTCTGCCCAAGAGCGGTGAGAGCGTGGAACTTTCCGACGGTACAAAACTTATCGCCGAGGTGGTTCACAGAAACCGCGTGGAGACGGTGCATATCCAGCTGGCCAAAGAGGCGGATAAAGATAAAGAACAGTATTGAAAAAATATCGGGTATAATACAAAACCCAATCACAAGGAGAGTAAAAATGTACGAGATCAAAGACATTAACCTGTATCCCTCTGGAGACAATAAGATCGACTGGGTGAGAAAAAACTGTCCTTTACTCAGATCTTTGGAGGAGGATTTCTCAAAGGAAAAGCCTTTTGACGGTATCAGGATAGCGCTGTCCATCCATTTGGAGGCTAAGACTGCATATCTGTGCAAGGTATTGGCAGCAGGCGGTGCGGAGATGTATATCACGGGTTCGAATCCTCTGTCCACACAGGATGACGTTGCAGCGAGCCTTGCCAACAGCGGACTCAATGTTTTCGCATGGCATGGCACCACTGAGGAGGAATATACGGACCATATCAGGAAGGTTCTGTCAAATCACTGCAACATCATCATAGACGACGGCGGAGACCTTGTGAACATGCTCCATACCGAGATGAGGGATGAGCTGGAATATGTCATAGGAGGCTGTGAGGAGACCACCACAGGTATCATCAGACTGAAAGCTATGGTGGC
This sequence comes from Lachnospiraceae bacterium, assembly GCA_017540915.1. The sequence continues at coordinate 2,695 of JAFYAD010000349.1, read as the reverse complement.
TTCGGATAAGCTGGAGTTTCCCATGGTGTGCGTAAATGATGCAGATTGCAAACACCTTTTTGACAATCGTTATGGTACAGGTCAGTCTGTATGGGACGGCATCAACCGCACTACCAACCTCATCGTTGCAGGTAAGACCGTGGTAGTGGCCGGATACGGATGGTGCGGTAAGGGAGTTTCCATGAGAGCCAAGGCGTTAGGAGCCAAAGTCGTGGTGACAGAGATTGATCCCATAAAGGCTATAGAAGCTATCATGGATGGATATGATGTAATGCCAATGCACGAGGCTGCAAAGGTTGGCGATTTCTTTGTGACGGTTACAGGCTGTGCAGGTGTTATCACAGAGGAAGACTTCAAAGTTATGAAAAACGGCGCGATACTGTCGAACGCAGGTCATTTTGATGTGGAGATCGATATGAAGAGACTCCGTGAGATAGCAAGGCGTTCATACGAACAGCGCAATAACATCATGGCTTATGAGATAGATGATGAGAGAACAGTCTATGTTCTGGGTGAGGGAAGGCTTGTAAACCTCGCATGCGGCGACGGACATCCGGCGGAGATCATGGACATGAGCTTTGCGATTCAGGCGCTTTCCGCAAAATACCTTGTGGAGCATGAGGATGAGATCGAAGAGAAGCTCATAGTAGTGCCTAAGGAAGTTGACAATGAGGTTGCTCTGAGAAAGCTTAAGTTCCTGGGTGTTTCCATTGATAAGCTCACACCGGAGCAGGAGGCTTACCTGAACGCTGCGCTGTGATCTGCGCGGGCAGTATATTTGATCCTCGGATCATATCATGACAAGGGCAAGAAAAACAAATGCTTGCATACATAAAGGAAAAGACATGAAAAAGAGATATTTTTTGATGACCTTATGTCTGGCGGCATCCCTTATGTTTTCGGGATGCGGCGAGCGTGGTGACATCGAAAATGAAAAGGCCTACAGGCAGATAGGTATAAATCATATGGAGGAGGGCGCATACGAGGATGCCATTGTGGCATTTGACAAGGCGTTGTCCCTGTCCGGAGGCCAGATTAGGAATATCGAATATGATATATGCTATCACAAGATAGATGCCTATGCAGCTATGGGAGATACCGACAACGCTAAGGATCTGTGCGATTATCTGATCAAATATGATAAAAATGTTTCGGTAGTGTATGTTTTGCGTGGTAATCTGTATCTTCAGAGCAATGAGCCTGAGCTGGCGTTGAAAGATTACGAGACAGCGGTTGCCAAAGATCCGGATAACGTAGCCAATTACATTGCTATCTACACCGGGCTTTCAAATGCAGGTTATGACATGCAGGCTCAGGAATACGTGGACAAGGCTCTGAAGGTTGAGGGAAGCGCCGACGATGAGCAGTTCATCCGCTCCATGGCAAAGCTTTATTATATTCGGGGAGAGTATGATACTGCGATTTCCTATATGAAGACCATGGATGATCCGGACGACCAGTCCTGCTTTTATATGGGCAATATCCATATGGATTCCGGGGCTTACAATGAGGCTATCGAAGATTATACAAATGCCATTGAGCTGTACGAAAAAACCGGGGAATCTCTGATGAGTCCGACGGACGTTAAGACGATGTACCGTAACAGGATCATCGCAAAAGAACAGATCCTGGATTTTGACGGAGCCTTAAAGTTTATTGAGGACTATCTGGAAAAATATCCGGATGACGAGGAGGCGGTCAGGGAGGAACTCTTTTTGACTACCAGAAAGGCCGAGAGCACCTATACAGAGAGCTCTGACGAAGAGGAACAGCAGGAGGAAGCAGATGATGAGACTTCTTCCGAAGGTGAGAGCGCAGATGATAGCACTGAGACGTCGGATGAAGTGACGGATGACGCAGGAACGGATGATTCGGACAGCAACATTATAGAAAATTCAGTGATCAATCTCCAGTAAGTCGTTAGTACAGAGATATACATATATCACTATAAGGAGGGGCAAATGGGCACACTTATAAAAGGCGGCAGAGTGATAGACCCTGCCACGGGAACAGATGAAGTAAGGGATATCCTGATAGAAGACGGTATCATAAAAAAGATCGGTAAATCATTGACTTCAAAGAATGCTGAGGTCATAGATGCTAAGGATAAGTGGGTTATGCCCGGATTTATAGATATGCATGTACACTTAAGAGATCCGGGGCAGACTGCCAAGGAGGATCTCGAAACAGGCTGTGCTGCGGCGGCTGCGGGAGGTTTTACAGGTTTGGTGGCCATGCCCAATACCAAGCCGCCCATAGATAATGCGGATCAGTTCCTGTATGTTGATAACAAGGCAAAGGCTTTGACACGGGTTCATGTTTATCAGGCAGGATGCCTTACAAAGGGTATGGAAGGAAAAGAGCTTTCCGATATCGATGGTATGGCAAAAGCGGGCTGCATTGCTTTTTCTGAAGACGGAAAGAGTGTGATGAATACAGGGCTCACGGTTGCAGCCATGAAAAAACTCAAAGAGATAGATGCGCCGTTTTTAGATCATTGTGAGGATATCACATTGAGGGGGGACGGTTGCATGAATGAGGATGAGAATGCCGAAAGGCTGGGACTTCCGGGTATTTCAAACGCTGTAGAGAATGTTATAGCCATCAGGGATATCTATCTTTCGGGTGATATCGGATCGAGACTTCATCTGTGTCACTGTTCTACAAAGGAATCAGTTGCTATAGTAAGAGGTGC
>JAFYAD010000348.1 GCA_017540915.1 Lachnospiraceae bacterium | reverse complement strand
TTACAATGGACTGGATCAGACTTCAGATCAAATCAGACCTTGCAGGAGTTACAGCAGATCAGGTTAAGTCTATGGTGATTGCTTATGAGCCAATCTGGGCTATCGGTACAGGCAAGACAGCAACATCTGATCAGGCTGAGGAGGTTTGCGCAGGAATCCGTGCCCTCATAGCTGAGATCTATGATCAGGCTACCGCAGATGCTGTACGTATTCAGTACGGCGGTTCTATGAACGCAGGCAATGCGGCAGAGCTTTTAGCAAAACCGAACATTGACGGCGGTCTTATCGGCGGCGCTTCTCTCAAGGCAGATTTTGGCAGCATTGTTAATGCATAATAAAATGTTTTTTGTTATATTTTTAGTGAAGGGCATTGATTGTCCTTCACTATTATTTTAATGATTCAAGGCTTATTGACCCGTGAATCACCTTTTGATCATTAAATCTTATTATGATGAGAGGAATAAAATGGACAGGATAGCTGTACTGATACCTTGTTATAATGAGGCAAACACCATAGAGAAGGTAGTGAAGGACTTTAAGAATGCACTGCCCGATGCGGTAATATATGTTTATGACAATAACAGCACGGACAATACGGCTGAACTTGCTAAAAAAGCAGGGGCTGTTGTCAGGCATGAATTTGTCCGGGGTAAGGGCAATGTGATCCGAAGGATGTTCAGGGAGATAGATGCGCAGTGCTATGTGATGGTGGACGGTGATGATACATATCCGGCGGATAGCTCCCCGGAGATGGTGAGTCTTGTCCTGGAGCACAATGCTGACATGGTGGTGGGAGACAGGCTTTCATCCACATATTTTAAGGAAAATAAACGGCTTTTTCATAACACGGGAAACTCTTTTGTGAGAAGGACAATAAACTCTCTTTTTAACAGTGATATCAGGGATATCATGACAGGGTATCGTGCCTTAAGCTATGAATTTGTCAAAACCTTCCCTGTGTTGTCGGAGGGGTTTGAGATCGAGACGGAGATGAGCATTCATGCGGTTGACAAGAGAATGCAGGTGGAAAACGTTATCGTCGATTACCGCGACAGACCGGAGGGCAGCAGCTCGAAGCTGAACACAATACCTGATGGGATAAAGGTTATCAGAACGATCTTGAGGCTCTACAAAAACTATAAGCCTTTCGCTTTTTTCGGTCTGATAGCTTTGATACTCACAGCGGTGGCGGTGGCTTTTTTTGTTCCGATATTGATAAAGTACTTTGAAACGGGAAAAGTCCCGAATTTCCCGACGCTGATCGTCTGCGGGTTTACGGAGATGGCTGCGATTCAGTCATTTTTCTCGGGGATGATGCTGGAAACCATGCTGACGAAAAACCGTCAGGATTTTGAGTTTCACAGACTTTTATTTGCCGATAAGTATAAAAATCAGAACAATGCCTGAATACGGGCATTGTTTTTGTTTTTGTACAAAAAACTTGCAGAATACGCTAATTTTGGGTTTTACAAAGCTAAATTAAGGGTGTATCTTTACAATCACCCCGATCATTCCGGAGACACATGGAGGTATGTGTTGATGGATTCTACAAAGATAATAGGCTTTTACGGTATAGGGCAGACAGATATCTGCATATATACCGCTTCAGTTTTACAGAACATGGGCTATTCGGTGGCTGTATATGACAACAGCTACGAAGGAGCTACGGATTTCTGTATACCTCGCCCGGCGGAGGTTCTCTCCCCGGTCAGTTACAAAAATATCGACTATTACAGACTGAAAAAACCTGCAGACAGGGAGCTGGATTACGACTTCATATGTATAGATATGGGAGTGTGGCCCGAAAGACAGGTTTTGTCGGAATGCGATTCTAAAGTTCTGGTTTTAGATCCGGCTTTATCCATTTTATCAAAATACAGAGAATACATGAAGGGGAGCAAAGTCCCGACCCGTGTGGTATTGCGGGGATTGGATCACGACATGGTTCCTGTCAAAAAGGTTCAGCACATATTAGAGGTGGAGAATCCCTTTGTGGAATGTTTTGAAGTGCTGCATTTGAGCGATGATGACGAAATATTGCGGATTTCCATGCAATACTACGGCTTTAAGGATTTTATGCACATTTCAAAAGATATGGAACGCATCATAAAAGGGATAGTGGAAGACGTGACCAATGTCACACATATTGTGGTGAATAAGGCTATAAACAGCGCCAAAAGGGGGGCTTGTGCATGAAGATAGCCTTTTTTTCCAATGATGCATCGATCTGCAGCAGTCTTTCCGCGCTTGTAATGTCAACATTGATAAGCGAAAAATTCTCCCTGAATATAGTCATGTTACAGAATAAAAGCGCAGGAGACAGGGCGGAGAGGTACATCGAACCTGCAAAGCGTAAAAACCTGTTCAGGGAGGAAAACATATATTTCGCGCTGGACGGGATAGATTTTTTGATCTGGCTTTACCAGAATCGCCGTATTACCTGGAACGCAGTGGAGGAAGTGTGTTTACCGCTGTCCGAGAAGGCAAAATATATTCCTGCGGGCACCAGAGTCCAATCAAAGCTCTATCCGGGAAAGACAGCTGACGCCCAATGGGATATAGTCAAATGGCTGGAAAAGATGACGGATATTGTGGTGGTGGATTGCGGATCAAAGGAGGATGTCTTTTCGGAGCATCTGCATAAACACGGTGAAGTGAAGGTTTTATGCATAAAACATGATAAGGCTGTCCTGGATCAGATTCTGGTGGAAGACAAAAAATGGTTCGGCGATGAGCTCATATTTCTGGTGGATTACGATTACCGCAGCGTATATAACAAAGAGAATATTTCGAGGATATACCGTATCCCCATAGAGCGTATAGCTGTGATTCCTCAGAATCCGGAACTGGAGAATTACATGTCTCAGGGGAGGCTTCCGAAATATTTTTTCAGAAATAAGAACGGCACGTTAGGTGGATGCCATAATCTGTATTGCATGCGGGAGATGAGAGAGGCATCGGAGAAGATAATGGAGGCGGCTTATGGAAAAGTGCGGGAATCTTGACGATATGGTGACTGTTCTCGCAGGCCATGTCAATAAGATCCTGCGTGAAAACCTCTATGAGATGAATCTTGATAAGGTGAGGCTGGAGCGGCTCATCCATCAGAAGCAGGAATTGAGGGAGAACATAGGCAGATGCGGCATCGGTGACGATCTGTCCAAGACTTATGTTTTGGAGTTCATACAGGAGTGCCTGCTGAAGTTGTATTCGTTTAACGAGAGCAATATAGACGAACTCTTTTATTTCAAGAGAGAGGATAATGCGGAATATCTGTTTGACAGGCTGCTATATCGGTACAGATCTGATCACGGCAAGAACGGCTTTGAGATCATGATGGATGACCTTGAAGAGATAAAGAATCCGGATGGATCATCCAATGAGGTGAGCGCGGATGATATCATGGCTCTTTACAGAGGACGCAGCATAAAGTTTTCTTTTACACAGAAGATGGAGCTTATAAGCCAGAAGGTCTATTCTGCATATAAAGGGCTCGGGGTTATAGATGAACTCAGGGATATGAACATTGACGGAGTCAGCGGAGGAGTCAGCGGATCGGAGGGAGAATATAACAGCTGTTGGATATTCTACAGGGGAAGATCCATACATCTTTCTTTTCTGGATTTCGGGAGCGAGGAAGAGATCGAGAGGATTTGCAGGAACATGTGTCGTTTCAGGCAGCCGGGGGAGATATCACGCAAGAAAGGCTACATGATACATGAGATGAAGGATCACTCCAGGGTGGTTGTGGCAAGACCTGATTTCGCCGAATCCTGGATGTTTTTTGTCAGAAAGCTGGACCAGGGCAAAAAGAGGAGTCTTGAGGAGATTGCCGGGGATTACGAGGGCGCCGGTATAGTGGTAAAGCTGCTGAAATGGCTAATGAAGGGATGCCAGGTGGTGGGGGTTACGGGAATGCAGGGATGCGGTAAGACCACTCTTTTGATGGCTTTGATAGATGAGGTGCCCGGGGAATATACCATCAGAGTTTTGGAGCTTGCATTTGAGCTTCATCTGAGACAGCTGTATCCGGACAGGAATATCGTAACCTTCAGGGAGACAGGTGATGTGGACGGTTTTGAAGGGCTTGAAGTCCAGAAGAAAACGGACGGAGCGGTATCTGTCATAGGCGAGGTGGCAGGAGCAAGGGTTGCGGCATGGATGGTGGAAAGTGGTCAGACCGGCTCCTTATTTACCCTGTTCACACATCATGCCAGGAATACGGGTGCTCTTGTGAGTTCTCTTAGGAACGCCCTTTTGAAAGAGGGCAGTTTTTCCAATGAGAACGTGGCTACTGAGCAGGTGGTGAGAGTGGTTCATTTTGACGTGCATCTGCATCTGGACAGAAACGGTCGCAGGTACATCGAACGTATAACACAGATACGGGAAAGCAGAGAAGGTATAGGAAGCTACATTACGGAAGATCTTGTGGTATTTGAAAAACCGGTAGACGGAACGGCGCCGCATTATATACAGAAACATCATATCGCAGAGGAATACAGGTCGGATATGAGAAAATGGATGACTGACGAAGAGAGGGAGGCATTTGATGTTGCAGGCATTTGAATACTTTCTTACGGTCGCAGTTTTACTGGTGTGGGTCTTCGCGTTGTACAGGGATCACCTTGCCCGCAGGAACAGAAAGATGTTGAAGAGCTTTGAAGGATTCTTGAATATCCTGATAAAGCAGTATGCAAGATCAGAGAATATCCAAAGGGCTTTGGAGGAAGCGGGGGAGATGAGCAGTGAAGACATGAGAAAAGAGAGCGGAAAGATCTCTGATATGCTGAACGAGGGAGAACACTCCGATGCGGTGGTGCATTTTATCCGCAACATAAAGGAACCATTCATCAGGGAATTCTATCTGCTTTGCAGCAGTATTAGCTCTTTCGGAGACACGGTATTTGAGGGAGTATCTGTTTTTGAGAGAAACCTGAGATATATCAAGGAAGAGCTCAGGATAGAGCTTTTGCTGAAGGATGAGGAAGATTATCTTTTTTCGGGATTGATGCCCCTTGCGGTCATTCCGTTTTTTATGCTGAAACCAATTGAAAACTGGGCGGTAGGGATCACTTCCGACATGAAAAGGTTTTATAACGGCAGTTACGGTATAGTGACTCTTACAGTGTGCTTTCTGGTGACAACGTTATGCCTGTGGTTTGTGCGTTATCTCAAGGCCCCGGGAGATGTGAAGAGAGGCAATGACAGTATATCGGATATGATATTAAAGATCGGACCGGTAAGATCCTTGCTGGATGAGTATATCTCAAGGCATTATTCTCTTTATCTCCGAAAAAACGAGGAGCTTAAAAAACTCAGGGGCTACGGTAATATCCGTGGGTTCATCATAAAAAGGATCCTTTTTTCAATCCTTGGGATACTGATCTCTTTTGCGTTTTGTTTCGGAACCTTCTGTTATGAAAGAAAGATAAGTCTTAGAGATGTATCCGTGGATGAATACAGGGTTCCCGGTATGGATGAAGCTTCAAAAAACATGCTGTCAGAGCAGCTTTCGGAGTATTTCGGCATATTGATAGATGAGGGCATCAGAGATACGGAGGCTATTGCAGATCTTCTGGGTGGAAAAGAAGGAGATGCAATAAGCGACTTCAGTGTTGCCGTTCTGAAGGAGAGGCTTGATGAGTACTACAACGTACACTTTGGACTGGTATATTATATCATTATGCTGATGGCAGGGATAACGGGTTTTAACATCCCTATGATAATGCTGATCATGCTGAAATGGCAGCATGAGCTTGGAAAACAAAAAGAAACACTGCATTTTCAGACATTAATTCTCATACTAATGCATCACGAGAGGATAACCGTGGAGGAGATGCTGAGGTGGATGGAGATGTTTGCGAGGGTCTTTGTGACAGCCTTTGAGCGGGCGGTTGATGACTATTCCTTCAGACGCAGCGAGGCACTTGAAAGGCTGAAGTCGGATGTGGGGTACGAACCATTGGTCTGTATGGTAGACTGTCTCATATCCTGCGATGATATTACAGTCGAAAAGGCATTCGCGGATCTTGAGAATGAGAGATCCTATAATCTTGAACAATACAGGCAGTCGAGGTTTGATTCATTAAAGGAAAGAGCGGCTTTTTCAAGGGTTGTTGCTTTCCTGCCCTTTATTGGAGTCCTGGGGTTGAGACTTATAGTTCCTTTTGTGTTGACGGGATTGACACAGCTTGGAACTTATTCGGGAATGCTGGGAGGAGGATATTTATGATCTGTAAAAGTAACAGTGGTCCCGGGTGATTGGAAATAAAAAACAAAGTTTGAGCAGGAGGTTAAAAATGGAAAATTCGCTGAAAGGATTAATGTTGGCAGCAGGCATCATAATAACCTGCATCATCATAAGTCTTGGGTTTTATATTGCCAGGGAAGCGTCTGACACGGCCAGCGCCGGAACCGGACAGATAAACGAGCTTCAGGCCCAGTTCGGTGACACCAGTAAGACTATGTACGATAATACCAGGGTGTCGGGCAGTGAGGTCATAAATGTGATCAGGAAATTTGCAGATGATACCATGGGTATCAAAGTGGTCACAAAAAAGAATACGACTTATTATATCTACAATTTCAATGACAGTGACGGTAATCTTGGACAGTTATCAAAAGCCGATTACAAAAGTGCGCAGACGGCTACCAATGACAGTTATATAAATCCCACGGGGATATTTTTGGGA
>JAFYAD010000347.1 GCA_017540915.1 Lachnospiraceae bacterium | reverse complement strand
GTTTGGCAGACTGTGTGCTATATGATATTGAATAGTAACAAGTAATACAATAAACAGGAGTGTATAAGATTGCGCTGGTTTGATGATCTTTACCTAACTGAATATTTGCGTGAGCACAAAGGCAAAAGGAAAAGAGCCATCAGACGCATCAAGAGAAAGAGTCTTTTTTTCAATAAGGCTTATGTGCTGTCACTCAGAAAAAGCGAAGTTACCGGCGGGTATTTTTTTGAGATAATATGCGGAAGCGAGCTTGCCAAAAGGTATTATCCCACTAAGGGGCTTTTTGTCATAGGACTTGCGGAGGACCATGACAGCGCGTGCCTCTTGTCCTGCGACATTGTGATGGAGGCCTATGAGAAGACAGGTGAATTTGATGTGGCAAAATATATAGCCGGGAGGTTGAAGGCAGACAACCCGGAGTATGATGCGGAAAGATCCGATTCAGAAGAACCGGATACAGAAAGATCTGAAACAAAAGGATATGACCCGGAAGAAACTGACCCGGAAAGATATGTTACAGAAGAAAATGTAACAGAAAGACAGGAGGGTGATCTATGATACTCTCCATAAATGTTATCAATATTTTAAACATCATAGCCCTGATATTAAAGGTTATAGGGATCGTGTTGCTGTCCATACTGGGATTCATACTGCTGATATTCGCACTGGTATTCTTCGTGCCGGTGAGATACAGGGTTTCGGCACAAAATGAACGGGAGGATATGACCGCTGTAAAGGCAGAGGGCAGCGTGACATATCTATTGCACATGGTGTCCGTAAAATTCGGCTATATCAAGGGTGCAGGCTCGAATTTCAGTCTGAAGCTGTTTGGTTTCACATTGAAATCCTCCGATAAACCTTCCAAACAGAAAAAGGGACGCGTTAATGACGAAGATGAATACTATGAGGATCCGGAAGGACTGTCCGGAGTCAGCGATTTTTTACCGGATGATGAAAATGTACATACCGGCGGGAAGACATATGAGCAGATAAATACGGATAATACCGGTGATTCAGCAGATTCTGAAGTAGACAGAGCAGAGGATGGATCATCCGGAAGTTCGGACAACAAAGCATCAGATAGCAATCCTTCTCCGGCTGATCAGGAAGCTCCTCCGGAAATAAAGAAGCAGAAGAAGGAAGCAAAAAAACAGGCTAAAGAGGCCAAAGAAGAGAAGAAAAGACTAAAGAAAGCCAAAAAGAAGAGCAAGAACACGGATAGTGAGGGTGAAAATGTTTCAAAGCTCGATAAGCTGAAAGAAAAAATCGAGGAAGTAAAAAAGATAGTGGGAAGCCCCGGCAACAGAAAACTGTTTTCAAAGGCGAAAAAAGAGCTGTTCTATCTGTTGAAGCACTATCTGCCGCGAAAAGTCACCGGATCTATGGCATTTGGATTTGACAAACCGGATATGACAGGCAAAGTATTAGGTGCAATGAGCCTTTTCCCCTTCCTGTATCATAACGGATTCAAGGTAAAACCTGATTTCGAGACGGATAAGCTGTATTTTTGCGGAGATATAGATGCAAAAGGTAAGATCAGGCTTATACATCTGTTAAAGACAGTAATCGTGCTGCTGTTGGATAAAGATTTCAGGCGTATCGTTTTTAAGAAAAAACTTTATTGATCATATTGCAAGGAAGGTTGTTATTTAGTAGAATATTTCACAGGTTTTCCGTTTGCGGATTCCTCTGGGAATATGACATAGTGTCACATAAAAGTGACGGGTTTATAATATAAAAAGATCGGGAGGTAACCATCATGGCAGATAACAAATCGGACATCAATTCATTCAAGGGTACTGTGGAGTCTCTTTTTTCAGGGCTTGATTCATTCGTATCCACAAAGACGGTTGTGGGAGAAGCGGTCAACATAGGAGGCACAATACTGTTACCCTTAGTGGATGTTTCTTTCGGTATGGGAGCAGGATCTTTCAACGGAGACAAATCCGGTGGAGCAGGCGGCGGTATGGGGGCCAAGATCGAGCCAACTGCAGTGCTGGTGATACAGAACGGCAATATCAAGCTTGTGAATGTCAAAAATCAGGACGGTATCACTAAGATATTGGATATGGTGCCGGATTTCGTAGACAAGTTCACAAAAAAGGCAGCTGAAAATGCAGAGGCTAAAGAGGCAAAGACCGCAGCGGCAGACGATCTGTCCAAAAAACTGGAGGATGCTGTCAATTAGTGACTGTAATATGTGATCATGCCGGAATACAACTTAAAACAGCTGTTAATAGAAAAAAAATACAGGGGGGATTACACATGAAGACATTTAAGATGCTGATAAATGCAGCAGACAAAAAGGGACACATCAACAGGGAGATCTACGGAAACTTTTCGGAGCATCTGGGAAGATGTATCTATAACGGTATCTATGTGGGTGAGGATTCGGATATCCCTAATATTCACGGTCTCAGAAAAGACATTATAGATGCCATGAAGAACATAAAGCTTCCTGTATTGCGCTGGCCGGGCGGCTGCTTTGCGGATGAATACCACTGGAGAGACGGTATCGGTCCGAAATCCGACCGCAAGAAGATGGTAAACACCAACTGGGGCGGTGTTGTGGAAGACAACAGCTTCGGTACGCACGAGTTTATGGAGTTCTGTGAACTGGTTGGCTGTGAGCCGTATATTTCAGGCAATGTGGGCAGTGGCACAGTAAGAGAGCTTGCTGAGTGGGTTGAGTATATGACCTTTGACGGAATCTCACCGGAGGCTGATCTTCGTAAAGAAAACGGTCGTGAAAAGCCCTGGAAGTTGAAATATCTCGGTATCGGCAATGAAAACTGGGGATGCGGCGGCAACATGCGTCCGGAGTATTATGCTGACCAATATATGCAGTTCGCATCATTCTGTAAGAATTACAGTGGAAATGAACTGTACAAGATCGCGTGTGGACCCAATTCGTCTGATTACAACTGGACAGAGGTTATGATGAAGAATCTCAATAAAGACTTCGTCAAAGGTCTGTCACTGCATTTTTATTCTATTCCCGACTGGAATAACAAGGGACTTGCAGCTGAATTTGACAAGGATCGCTATTATGAGCTTCTGTCTGTATCGAACTTCACGGATGAGCTTATAACCCGTCATACAGAGATCATGAACCGCTATGATCCCGAGGTTAAGGTGGCTCTCATCGTGGATGAGTGGGGAACCTGGTTTGATGTTGAGCCGGGCACCAATCCGGGATTTTTGTACCAGCAGAACACAATGAGAGATGCTATTGTGGCAGCCCTCTCACTGAATATATTCAACAGACATTCCGAGCGTGTGAAGATGGCCAATATCGCACAGGCAGTGAATGTGCTGCAGGCTATCATCCTGACTGAGGGCGAGAAGATGCTCTTAACGCCCACTTATCATGTTTTCGATCTTTATAAGGCACATCAGGACGGCGATAATGTATATTGCTTCTCTGAAAACGAAAACCTTGCGGAGGGCAAGAATGTTCCCATGATATCAAGCTCCGCATCGGTAAAAGACGGCGTACTGACACTGACAGTAGCAAACTGTTCATATGATGAAGCCTGTGAGATCAGCTGTGATGTCTGCAATTTCAATGCGACAAGCGCCGCAGCAAGGATCCTGACAGGCGATCCCCATGACCTGAATGATTTTGAGAACTCTGATAAGGTTGTGATCAAGGGTCTCGAGGTTGAGCTTGAAGACGGTGTATTGAAACTGTCCCTTCCGGCATGCTCAGTCTGTGAGGTGACATTGAAATGACAAAGCCACTGTGCAGAAAATGCCTGCTCAGTGATATGGACTTTTACGACACATATAAAGATATAAAACGTCTCATAGACCTTATCCCGGCAAAAGAGAAGGCGAGCGACGAGGAGTATTCAAGGAGGCTTTCACTATGCAGGCAGTGTGCAGAGCTGCTGGAGGGAACCTGCCGTGTATGCGGATGCTACGTGGAGCTTCGGGCTGTAAAAAAAGATACTCATTGTCCCGGCAGGAACAGGGAGTGGTAGGACACTTTTTTATTCAGTAGAAAGAGATGATAAGGTTTTACAATTTTTTTCTTGCAATGGACAGAAGATTGTGATAAACTCTTTCGAGTGTGGGCGTAGAGCCTTAAGATAAACTGGTCAAGGAGGTGTTACAGATGGCAAAGTGTGCAGTTTGCGGGAAGGCAGCTCATTTTGGAAACAACGTGAGCCATTCTCATAGAAGATCAAATAAAATGTTCAAGTCCAACATCAAGTCTGTTCGTTGTAAAGTAAACGGCGCTACAAAGACTCAGTATGTTTGTACTTCATGTCTTCGTTCCGGCAAGGTTGAGAGAGCCTAAGATAATATGTAAAGACATAAGCGGGTGCTTCTTTTTGAGGCACCCTTTTGCTTAAACACACATTTTCAAGTAAAGGAGAAAAGATATGAGATTTTTCGTTGATACCGCAAAGGTAGAGGACATCAGAAAAGCAAATGACATGGGTGTTATCTGTGGCGTTACCACCAATCCGTCACTGATCGCAAAAGAGGGCAGGGATTTCAAGGAGGTTATCTCAGAGATAGCTTCTATCGTGGACGGACCCATCAGCGGTGAGGTTAAGGCTACTACAGTAGACGCTGAAGGCATGATCAAAGAAGGCCGTGAGATCGCTGCAATTCATCCGAATATGGTAGTTAAGATCCCCATGACAGTAGAAGGCTTAAAGGCTTGCAAGCAGCTTACCGCGGAAGGCATCAAGACAAACGTTACCCTGATCTTCTCTGCAAACCAGGCACTTCTGGCTGCAAGAGCAGGTGCTACCTATGTTTCACCTTTCCTTGGACGTTTGGACGATATAAATCAAAGAGGTGTGGATCTCATCCGTGAGATCGCAGAGATCTTCGATATCGCAGGTCTTGATACACAGATCATAGCAGCCAGCATCCGCAATCCGATCCATGTTACGGACTGTGCTCTGGCAGGTGCCGATATCGCTACAGTACCGTATTCCGTTATCGAGCAGATGACCAAGCATCCTCTGACTGACGCCGGTATCCTGAAATTCCAGGCTGATTATAAGGCTGTTTTCGGTGAATAATTTGTATACAGCATATTATAACGGTGCAGAGAGTCTATTTCTGCACCGGTTTTAGTTTAAAAAGTTTTTCTTTTCTTTTTTATTACAAACATATATAATACATGAGATGAAGTTGCTTTAAGGGAACTTATTATACTATAGGGAGGTAACCGGTATGAAGTGTGTATTGCAGAATGAATTCGGTTCAGTGACCATCGATTCGGATGTTATAGCTACATACGCCGGTTCCGTGGCTGTTGAGAGCTTCGGTATCGTGGGTATGGCTGCTGTAAATGTAAAGGACGGTCTTGTTAAGCTGCTTAAGAGAGATTATCTTTCACACGGTATAAATGTGACTATCGATGAGGACAACATGATCACCATAGATCTGCATGTTATCATAGCATACGGCGTCAGCATCAATACTGTGGTGGAGAATGTCAATTCATCGGTTAAATACAAGATAGAAGAGTTTACTGGCTTGAAGATCAAAAAGATAAACGTCTCTGTAGAAGGCGTCAGAGTTATCGATTAGGAGGAAGATCGTGGGTAAGAAATCTATTGGCGCCGGAACGTTCAAGAAGATGTTTTTGGCCGGTGCGCAGAATCTGGATGCAAAAAAAGAGTGGATAAATGAACTCAATGTTTTTCCTGTTCCGGATGGTGATACCGGTACCAACATGACCATGACCATCATGTCTGCGGCAAGAGAGGTTGCAGCCATCGATGGCGGAGAGATGAAGGATTACGCAAAGGCAGTTTCTTCAGGTACTTTGAGAGGTGCAAGAGGTAACTCCGGAGTTATCCTGTCACAGCTTTTCAGGGGATTGTCCAAGACTATCGCTCCATACGAGCGTATCACTACAGAGATAATGGCTGAGGCTTGCGAGAAGGCTGTTGAGACTGCATATAAGGCGGTTATGAAGCCGAAGGAAGGCACGATCCTCACTGTTGCCAGGGTTACTGCCGAGAGAGCCAGAGAGCTGGCCATTGAAACCGATGATGTTATCGAGTTTTTTGGAGGTCTTTTGGAGACTGCCCGTGAGACTCTGGCCACAACTCCCGAGCTTTTGCCGGTATTAAAGCAGGCAGGCGTTGTAGACTCCGGAGGTCAGGGACTTGTGGTCGTAATGGAGGGTGCGTACGATGCACTCTGCGGCAAGCAGATCGATTATTCAGCTATCGCTGCCGAAAAGACCAGTGTTGTAAAGATCTCCAATGAGACCAACGAGGAGATCAAGTTCGGATATTGTACCGAATTCATCGTCATGCTGGATAAGCCCATGACTGATGATGAGATCAATCAGTTCAAGGCATTTCTCAACTCTATAGGTGATTCCATCGTGGTGGTGGCTGATGATGAGATCGTAAAGACTCATGTTCATACCAATCATCCGGGACTGGCATTCGAGGAGGGCTTAAAGCATGGTTCCCTCTCCCGTATGAAGGTCGATAACATGAGGGAGGAGCATGAGGAGCGTCTTATCAAGAACGCCTCCGAGATAGCAGCCAGAGAGAAGGCTGCAAGCCAGCTCGCCGGAAATCCGGCTGACACCGTAAAGACAACGGATCCTTCTGAATATGTGGATTACGGTTATATTGCCGTTTCCTGTGGCGCAGGTTTGTCCGAGATATTCACGGGACTTGGGGTTAACATGGTGATCGAAGGCGGACAGACTATGAATCCTTCTACGGATGATATTTTATCCGCTATTGAGAAGGTTCCCGCCAGAAATGTCTATGTTTTCCCGAATAATAAGAATATTATATTAGCAGCCAATCAGGCAGCGGATCTGACCGAGGATAAGAAGGTGTTCGTTATCCCCACCACCACAGTGCCACAGGGTATCACGGCTATGGTCAACATGGTGGAGACCGATGATCCGGAAGCCAAGGCAGCACAGATGAATGAGGATATCAAGACAGTAAAGACTGCGCAGATTACTTATGCAGTCAGGGACACATCCATCGACGGCATAGATATCAAAAAGGATGATTACATGGGTATCACGGATTCCGGCATTGTGGCTTCAGAGTCCGATATGAAGAAGGTCATCTTTGATACTCTGGAATCCATTGTGAGCGATGAGACCGGTCTTATCAGCATTTACTATGGTGAAGATGTGGCTCATGAAGATGCCGAAGCCTTAAGCGCTGAGATCGAGGCTAAGTTCGATGGTATCGATGTTGAGCTTGAGCAGGGCGACCAGCCGGTATATTATTATATTTTCTCGGCAGAATAAGATCAGTAAAAGATATTCATATACCCCGTAGCAGGCTACGGGGTATATTTTGTAGAGATGACGAGCCGGACTCAGATCATAATCTGAATCCGGCTGCTGCAGGACACCGAAGGGTGAAATCTTAGAGGTGGACAACAGGGATCCGGAGGTTTCATGAACACAGACAGTCCCATCACATCCATAAAAGGGATAGGTGATAAAACCGCAAAAATATACGAAAAACTGGGAGTGTATCGTCTTAACGATATGCTTTTGTTTTTTCCCAGGGATTACTGCCTTTATCCTGAGGCTGTGGACATTTCAGTAGTGGACAGGGAAGCTGTATTTGCGGTCAGGGTAAAGGTCAACAGGCGCGTGGAACTTAAAAAGGTTCGCACAGGAGTCATAGCATGCGCATTATTCGCAGGCGGATTGGAATGCGTGTGGTTTAACGGCAATTACATCCCCAATGTTCTGCATCTGGGTTATGAATATGTGCTCTACGGCAAGGTTACCTTTACGGGCATGACACCAAAGATGAGCCAGCCCGCAATATATACCCCTGATAAATATGCGAAGATAGAGGGTCTGCCAAGACCTGTATACCATCTGACAAAAGGCATCTCCAATAACGTGCTGACAAAGAACATGGAGGAAGCGGTAGCCTGCGTGGATTCCACCTTCGAGTTTATGCCCCGGGAGATACTGGATGAGTATGGATTGTATGATATCAAGAGTGCTTACTCCGGTATCCATTTCCCTAAAGATTTCGATGATCTGAAGGCCGCCAGGGACCGCATAGTATTCGACGAGTTCTTTTTGTTTAACCTGTCCATGAGATTGTCCGGCTGCGCAGAGGAGCGAAAGCATAATATCTATGCCATGCCGGAGAAAAGCTATGTGGATGAGCTTAAGGAAAAGCTCCCTTTCAGGCTGACTGGCGCCCAGGAGTCGGCGCTCAACGACATATTGGATGATCTGAACGGCGAGTACATCTCAAACCGTCTCATACAGGGGGATGTGGGCAGCGGAAAGACCATAGTGGCTCTTTTGTCCATGCTGTATGTCACCGAGTCCGGATATCAGGCTGCGCTGATGGCACCCACAGAGGTGCTGGCAGAACAGCATTATGAGAGTATAAATGAGTTTTTGGATAAGTTCGGTGTGGAGCGTGAAGTTGTACTCTTAACCGGCTCCACAAAGAAAAAGAAAGACATCTATGCAAAGATCAAGGATGATCCCGGTCTTATCATAGTGGGAACCCATGCCCTCATAACCGAGGCGGTGGAATACAATCATCTGGCTCTGGTCATAACCGACGAGCAGCATCGTTTTGGTGTGAGACAGAGGGAAGCTCTTGCCGCAAAGGGTGAGACGCCGCACAATATCGTGATGTCAGCAACACCCATACCGAGATCCTTAGCAGTTGTACTGTATGCGGGCATGGATATTTCGGTGATCAACGAGCTGCCTGCCGACAGACTGCCCATCAAAAACTGTGTGGTAGATAATGGCTACAGACCTGCTGCCTACAATTTCATCAGAAATGAGGTTAAAGCCGGACATCAGGCATATGTTATCTGTCCGCTGGTGGAAGCATCTGAGGACAGCGACGGCAAAAATGTGGAGGATGAGGCAGAAGAGCTTAGGAAAAACCTTCCGGGAGTGAGGATCGAATACCTTCACGGCCAGATGAAACCTGTAGAGAAAAATGACATTATGACAAGATTTGCTGCGGGAGAGATCGATATTCTGGTATCTACCACCGTTATTGAGGTAGGTATCAATGTCCCAAACGCTACGGTCATGATGATAGAAAACGCTGAGAAATTCGGTCTTGCAACCCTGCATCAGCTGAGAGGCCGCGTGGGCAGGGGTAAATCCCAGTCCTACTGTATTTTCTTTAATCTTTCGGGTAAACCACAGACCAATGAGCGCCTGGAGGTTTTAAGACAGTCCAACGACGGCTTTAAGATCGCTGAGGAGGACTTAAAACAGAGAGGACCGGGAGACTTTTTCGGCATCAGGCAGAGCGGTGATTTCGGCTTTAAGATGGCTGATATCTATCAGGATTCCACCATGCTCTTAAAGGCGGATCAGGCCGCGGGAAGGCTTATATCGGAAGATCCCGATCTGACCGCGCATCCTAAGTTGTTGAGATACCTTCAGAGTGTTTATGATCCCGGAGATATCATTTTATGATTCAAGGGTCAAAAGCCTGACTTCACGGCAAACTTGCTTGCCAGTGGAGGCATGGCTTATTGACCCGCCCCGATATGAGCAAGAAGTGGGACGAAGTCACACGAGATTGCGAATATCGGGTAGGATTGTGGGAGTGCGAAGCACGAAACAATCCGTGAATCACCTTTTGACCCTCAAATCATTTAATAAATTACAGGGATAAACATACAGATCATTATTGATAATAATCACACGACCACGTTTTTTGGAGAAATATAATGGCACTTGACGGTATAACCATCGCAGCGGTGGTAAAGGAATTAAATGATAAGGTGAAGGATTGCAGGATCGCGAAGATTGCCCAGCCGGATGACGACGAGCTGATACTCACCATAAAGGGTACCTGCGGTCAGGTGCGTTTCCTGATCAGCGCCAACGCAAGCCTGCCTTTTGCGTATCTTTCGGATGAGAATAAGCCATCACCCTTGAACGCCCCTGCGTTTTGCATGGCCTTGAGAAAACATATCTCAAACGGGAAGATAGTGAAGATCGAGCAGCCGGGACTGGAGCGCATCATAGTGATGCATGTGGAGCAGCTGGACGAGATGGGGGATATGTCCGAGAAAAAGCTCATAATCGAGCTCATGGGCAAGCATTCCAATATTATCTTCACAGATAAAAACGATAACATCATAGACGCCATCAAACACATTGGACCCACTGTGAGCTCCGTTCGTCTGGTGCTGCCCGGAAGACCGTATTTTATCCCTAATACGACGGAAAAGCTGGATCCCTTATCAGAGACCAGAGATAATTTCATACTGACATTAAACAGGCAGAATGTCCCCGTTAACAAGTTTTTGTACACAACCTACAGCGGTATTTCGCCCCTCATGGGCAATGAGCTTGCCAACAGGGCGGGTCTTGACGGAGATATGAGTACCGCAGCGTTGTCCGGAACCCAGATAGAGGATCTTTATAATGAGTTTAAGGGACTTATCGACTGCATAAATAACGGTGATTTCAAGCCCTGCATATATATGAATGGTACGGAGCCGGCCGAGTTTGCGGCTGTGAATCTCTCGGTGTATGACTCGAGTCTTGAGAGAAAAGACCTTGATTCCATATCTGAAACCCTGTCATCATATTACAGGGAGAAAGAGATCTACACTAGGGTGCGCCAGAAATCCACGGATATACGAAAGATCATATCAAACGTCGTGGAACGCGACTCCAAAAAACGGGATATCCAGGCAAAACAGCTCAAAGATACGGATAAGATGGATAAATACAGGGTTTACGGAGAGCTGATACACACCTACGGATATACGGTAAAAGACGGTGAGAAGAGCTTTGAGGCTGATAATTACTACACAGGAGAGAAGATCACAATCCCTCTGGATCCCGAGATTTCCGTCATGGAAAACGCAGAGAGATATTTCAACAGATATAACAAGCTGAAGCGTACCAAGGAAGCGGTGACTGAGCAGCTGGCACAGACAGAGGCGGAGCTTGATTATCTGGCTACGGTGACAAATGCCATCGATATCGCCCAGACAGAAGCGGATCTCAATGCCATCAGAGACGAGCTTTCAACCTACGGTCTCATCAAAAAGAAAAATGACCGCAAAAAGGGCACGGCGCAGAAGTCAAAGCCTATGCATTATGTCACTGAAGAGGGCTTCCATATCTATGTGGGTAAAAACAATATCCAGAATGATGAGCTGACCTTCAAGCTGGCAGGCAACAACGATTGGTGGTTCCATTCCAAAAAGATACCGGGAAGCCACGTGGTGGTAAAGACCGAAGGGAAGGAGCTTCCGGACAGCGTGTTTGAGAAGGCTGCCGCCATAGCTGCATTTTACTCCCATGGCAAGAGCGCTCCGAAGGTGGAGATAGATTACGTTTTGCGCCGGGAGGTCAAGAAGCCGGCGGGAAGCGCTCCCGGATTCGTGGTTTATTACACCAACTACTCCATGATGATTAAACCTGAGATACCGGCGGGAGTGAGGGAGGAACCATCATGACAGGGAGGAACAGTGAATTTTATTTATCTCTTGAAAAAATTATGATTTTGCATTAAAATAAATTAGTTAACTGTGCGTTGTGATTTTTATGGAGCAAAGCCTATGAGATTTGTACCTGTTGATTCGCTACAAATAGGGATGATATTGGGAAGGGATATCGCCAGCAGTACCAAGAGCTTTATGCTGAAGAGAGGCGTTACCCTGACTGATGCTTATATCAAATATTTGCAGATAAACGGATACTTTGGCGCCTATATTTCAGATATGACCAGTGATGAGGTCATATATGACGAAGTGGTCAGTCACGAGACCATTGAGAAGGGCATAACTGCTGTTGCCGAACAGAATATAGGAGCTATCATCAATGTCTCCGCAGATATGGTCTCCCAGATATCCAGCAAGTCGGATATCAGTGTGGATCTTTTTGATCTGCGCTCTTTTGATGATTACACCTTCCATCATTCCGTGAATGTTGCGGTATATGCCGCTGCAGTGGGTAAGAAGATGGAGCTTCCTCCCGATGAGCTGTCAAATCTCGTGACAGCCGCGCTGTGCCACGACCTTGGCAAGAGCCGTGTCCCGGAGGAGATCATCAATAAAGCCGGAAAGCTTACAGATGAGGAGTTTAACCTCATCAAATCCCATCCACAGTTTTCGTATGACATTCT
>JAFYAD010000346.1 GCA_017540915.1 Lachnospiraceae bacterium | reverse complement strand
ATAACATAACATTCCCCAGGGATCCCAAGGATCTGACTCAGATGAGACATGCATATAAAGCCCTTAAGGCAGTGATCCGTTCGGGAAGATTTGAACTGGTACATTGCCATACTCCGGTGGGAGGGACACTCACGAGACTCATATGTGCGCCATACCGCAAGCGCGGGATGAAGGTTATATATACGGCGCACGGTTTCCATTTTTACAGCGGATCATCACTGAAGTGCTGGCTGATGTATTATCCTATCGAGAGATTTCTGGCTCATTTTACGGATGTTCTGGTGACTATCAATGACGAGGATTATGCCAGGGCAAAAGGCAATTTTGCCTGTGGGGAGATAGTGAAGGTGCCCGGCATAGGGATAGATCCTTCCAGATATCGTTTCGCTCCGGAAGAAAAGGCGAGGATCCGGTCGGAAATGAGGCAGGAGCTGGGGCTTTCCGAAAAAGATTTTGTGATCATAAATGTGGGAGAGCTCTCAATACGAAAAAATCAGCTGCTGCTGTTAAAAGCCATGCGTCTGATACATAAAAAGAAAGTAAAACTCGTGCTGACCGGAATAGGTGTCTGCAGGCGGGATATCATGAAGTATGCATATGATCACAGGCTTTCGAAGCGCGTCATTTTTACGGGCTACAGGGAGGATATACCGAAACTTTTGGCTATGGCTGACTGTTTTGTATTTCCGTCGATACAGGAGGGACTTCCGGTGGCTCTTATGGAAGCGAAGGCAGCAGGGCTTCCCTGTATAGTATCACGTATCAGGGGCAATATCGATCTGATTCTTCATCACTTCGGAGGATATTGCGTCGAATCCATGTCGGCGGGAGACTGGGCAGGATATATAGAGAGAATGGCCGATAAAGATGAGACGGAACGCATTGACATGGGAAGGCGTAACATGGACGACATGGAGGCGTACAGCTGCGAGGCGGTTGATGATTGCATGCGAAAGATCTATGATGGCCTTGCATGACATGATACCATGAGGGTACAATATGGAATCTACGGTTTTTTCCATCATAATACCGGCATATAACATTGCCGGTTACATAGAGAAGTGCGTTAAGTCCGTGTGCCCGTTAGAATCTTATGAGGAGGTCATCATAGTGGATGACGGCTCAACGGATGATACGGGAGAGATATGTGACAGACTTGCGTGCAGTGATGATAAGATCAGGGTGATCCATAAGGTGAATGGGGGACCTTCGTCTGCGCGAAATATCGGGATGAAGGACGCAAAGGGAGAGTACATTATCTTTGCAGATGGCGATGACTGGCTGGACAAAAGTGTATTACTTAAAATTAAAGATAAGATTCAAAGTAAGCCGGATATTGTCTTTTGTGAAATAACAAAAGTGTGGGAAGATGGAAAAAGAAGACCAATGGGTGACGGCATTACTCAAAAGATAGATTCAATGAAAGATGCTGAGTTAGCCAAATATTTATCGAGGGTGAACAAATTCCCGGGTTCACCCTGCGGAAAAGCATTCCGAAGGTCTTTTTTAATTGAGAATGAGCTTTCCTTCAAGGAAGGAATACTGAGTGAGGATATAGATTGGTTTTTTCGACTTTATCCGAAGATAAACAGCGCCAAATACTGTGAAGACGTATTGTATTTTTACAGACAGGGGAGGGCTGGCTCCACGACAACAACGAGAGGAAGCCGCCATGCGAAAGATCTTCTTGCAATCGTAGAAGAGTATTCAGGGAAGCTGGAAGAGCTGAAGGCAGAAAAAAACGCTGACGTAGAGAAGACCGCGACTATAGATCTTTACCGGAGCTTTCTGGAATACGAACTCAGAGTTTTACTGATAAAAAGAAATGATGTTAATGGCGAAGAACGCGGGTATTTCAGAAAGAGACTAAAAAAGCTCAAGTATCTTACGGGATTCAGAAAAGATATCAAGAGCAGATTTATAGCGGTTTTATACAGGATTTTGATATGAATGATATTTGTTTTTCAATTTTAATACCGGCATATAATGCGAAGAGCTATGTGGAAGATGCCGTGAATTCGGTTTTAGTATCGTGCGCCGGGCTTCGGGGTCGGGACAGGGCCGTTGAGATACTCATAGTGGATGACGGATCTGTTGATGGAACGGGACAGCTGGCTGATACAATAGCCCTGAATAACAGCAGTGAAGAATGTGTGATCAGGGTCATTCATCAGGAAAACAGAGGACACGGAGGCGCGATAAATGCCGGAGTGGAAGAGATCAATGGTGGGTATTTTATGGTACTCGATGCGGATGATGCAGTAGCTTCTGACGGTATAAAATCTGTTTGTGAGACAGCTGCAGATTCCACGCCGGATCTGATGATATTAGGCGAGGACAGATGGTATGAGGATTCAGACATAGTGGAATCATATCGTGTCCCGGAGGAGCTTTTAGGATCTGACATGGATGCCGGAAGGAAACTTACGGATTTAAAGTTTGTGACAGATAATTGGAATACAGAGTTAAGATATCTGTTTAACATGCATTGCATGGTTTTTAATACTGCATTTTTCAGGTCATTGAACATAAAACTTCCTGAGAAGGTTTATTATGATGATGCTTATTATTTTATAGTGGCAGCAGCTTATGCAAAGAGTGTGATGTTAGAGCACGGGCTTTTGTACAGATATCGTCTGGGTAATCCTAATCAGAGCGTCTCTGTCGAGAATCGTGTGAAGAGACTTTCTCAGCACGAAAGAGTCATCGATTCCATAATGGCTGAGTATCCTAATGTTCAAAAAGCGGGAGATTCGGCGTTCTTTTACTACAGGCTCAGGCTGTGCGGTGTAGTAACCGATTATCTGGTGACTGCGCTTTTGAGATGTGACGACAGAGCTTATGGCAGAAAAAGCTCAAAGCTGATGATGAAAAAGTTTAAAAATATAAAGATTCCGAAATTAGTACGCAATTATCTTGTTTTGCGTGGAATGAATTTGATGCATATGGGAGAAAAACAGTTTGGCAGGCTTATCGGCAGGAAATGACGGCAGATCAAAGACGATCGAGATAAACTTAATATTGAACATACTGCTCACGGTGTCCAATATAGCGGTTCCGTTTATCACGTTTCCGTATGTTACCAGAGTATTAGGTCCGGAAGGCGTTGGCAGAGTGACTTTCGCAAGTTCTGTGGTAGAGTATTTCGGAATGTTTGCAAGTCTTGGCATACCGATATATGGAATAAGGGCTGCCGCAGAGGTAAGACATGACAGGAAAAAACTTGGGCGTCTTGTGGAAGAGCTGCTGATCATGAACTTTATCACCGCACTGGTGTCTTTTGCAGCTCTATATATCATGATACTGACTGTGCCGAGGTTTTATTCGGAGACTAAGCTGTATGTGATACTGAGTACGGAGCTTATATTTACTGCATTTGGCGTAGAGTGGCTGTATAAAGGCGTTGAGGAATATGCATATATCACCAAGAGAAGTCTGGTATTCAAGATATTGGCAATGGTATTTATCTTTCTCATGGTGAGACGGAGAGAGGATTATGCGCTCTATGCCCTCGCTCTTGTGATCTCCAATTACGTATCTTTGCTGATCAACTTCTTTAATATCGGCAGGCATGCAGAGATGAAGGAAAAGGTCAGCCCGAAGGATATCGTAAAGCACATCAAACCGGTTGTGGTGTTTTTCGCAATGTCCGCCGCTACCCTTATCTATACAAACCTTGATACGGTGATGCTGGGGCTTATGCGTGGTGATACAGAGGTTGGGTATTACAGCAGTGCGGTAAAGATAAAAGGTGCTTTGACCGGTGTGGTTTGCGCCCTCGGCGCAGTTGTGCTTCCGAGGCTTACCCTGTTCATAAACGCGGGGGATAAAAAAGCATTTTCCGCTCTGACACGCAAGGCCATGAATTTTGTGTTCATGGTGGCGATACCGTTTATTGTGTATTTTACGATGTACGTTTATGACTGCATCATCTTTATTTCAGGAGTGGAGTTTAAGGCATCCGTTGTCCCCATGGTCATCAGCATGCCGATAATACTGCTCGTGGGAATGTCCAATGTTTTCGGAATACAGATGCTGGTGCCTTTGGGAAAAGAAAAATATGTGGTAATGTCCGAAGTTGCAGGCGGAGTGGTAGATATAGTGTTGAACGCCATGCTGATTCCGGGGTTCGGCTGTGCCGGAGCCGCTATAGGTACGCTGGTAGCGGAATTTGCAGTATCATTGGTTCAGTACATTGCTCTGGGCGAATACAGAAAGGGGATATTCGGAGGGATACGGATATTACCGATTATGTTTTCTGTGATCACGGCAGGCGCTGCGGCTTATGCTATTAAATGGTTTAACATCGATCTGAAAGTGGAACTGGTGTTATCCGGCATAGTCTTTTTCTCGCTGTATGCCGTGATGATGTACAGCTTTGTGATCAAAAAGGAAGGACTGTTTTGATATGATATTCGGTTTTATGAAAAAAACATGCTTTCCGGGTGAAAGAGTCGCGGGATATGCGAGAGAGATGTTCCTTTCGGGACTTATGATATACATTTTGTGTATGAGTATCCGCACTACGATGTTCTCACTGTACGCCGTGACACTGCTGGGTAAATATCTGGGTGTGGGTATAGTGGCACTCAAGATTTTGCTGTATGACAGATATTCACTTAAAAAGCTTGTGATAGCAGTGGTTCTTTGCGCAGTTGCCATGGTGACTTTTGTATTTGGCGGCTACGGTGAGCCGATATGTCTCATGGTTTTGATATTGGGGGCAGAGAATATAGATTTTGATGATGTGATCCGGGCATACATAGCCGTGACGCTGGTGGTAATGGCAGCGGCTCTTGCGGGCTGCATTTGCGGCATAATAGA
The DNA here is from genome assembly GCA_017540915.1 of Lachnospiraceae bacterium. Next base: position 366 of record JAFYAD010000346.1, on the reverse strand, counting down.
AAATATTCAATCCTACGATCCGGAATCTATCGCTCAAAATCTGTTTGCCGGCGTGTATCTGTTTGATTCGCTTGCGGGCATCAATTCTTTTGGAATTCAATATCATACCGATTTCGGAGCGCATATTTTTTACCTGTGGCTGAGCTTTATATACCTGAAAAGGGATGAACTTAAGATAAGATATGGATGGCTTGCGATCATCAGTGGTATTTTGGTTAGAGTTTTCTCGAGAGCACGGTTGGACAGTATATTATTGGTAGCCCTTGGTGTTTCGGAATTGCTGTTCGTGCTGTTTGAGAATCGGAAAAAAATACTTCCGCCAACGGTGTTGGGTGAAATGCAGCGCAAAAAAAATTTTTACCTGCT
>JAFYAD010000345.1 GCA_017540915.1 Lachnospiraceae bacterium | reverse complement strand
TTTCTGAACACAAACAACGTACCCAGTCTGTTGCCGGCAATATTAATGGGTGCAATGATGACAGAATAGTCCCCGGACACATTTTCAAATCCAAGGGTCATCAGATTAACATTCTCTTTGGTAGACAGGATTGTCAGCAGCCTTTCATTGAGCTGTGGATCAATCTTCTCACCCTTTTTTTCGGCTAAAAGAGGCGATAACTTTATAGCTGAATTGTTTTTTGATGCGCCTAATATTTTCCCGCTCCTGCTGATGACCAGGATCTCCGAGTCCAGAACATCACCCAAAACGCAACTTATATCGCAGAAATTAAGCTTGTTTGAATCATAATTGTGTATAAGCTTATTTACTTTTCTTGTCTTATCCAGTAACCTTATTCCCATTTTTCAAAACCAAACCCTTAACATTATATTTACTGTCAAAACAATCTGTTACTATCACTGCCGGCTCCGTCTTTTGTCTGTTATTTCCTGTCTTTGCCCGCGCCCGGCAGATTCCATGATATGTATTCGCACTCCGGCGCACCCTCACAGCCGTAGAACCTTCTGCCCTTTTTGGTACGTCTGACCACAAGTTCTTTTCCGCACTCAGGACAGGCAACACCGGTCTTTTCAAGATACGGCTTTGTGTTCCTGCACTCCGGAAATCCGGGACAGGCGAGGAATTTTCCGTATGCGCCGTACTTTATCACCATGTTGCGCCCACAGAGCTCACAGACCACATCCGTAACTTCATCGGCGAGTTCCACCTTTTCTAGCTTTTTCTCCGCCTCCACAACAGCTTTGTCCAGATCCGGGTAAAAATTCTCCAATACGGTCTTCCACTCCACGCTGCCGTCCTCGATCCTGTCCAGAAGTCCCTCCATATTTGCGGTGAAAGTCTCATCCACTATGGTGGGGAAACAATCCGACATGATGTTGTTAACGGCTTCTCCCACATCCGTGAGGAAAAGATTTTTATTCTCTTTCAAAACATAACGTCTGTTCAACAGAACTCCTATGGTGGGAGCGTAGGTTGAAGGTCTTCCTATGCCGTGTTCCTCCATGGTCTTTACAAGTGCCGCCTCTGTAAAGTGCGGCTTTGACTTGGTAAAATGCTGTTCACTGTCATAGGCGGAAGCCTTTAGCTCCATGCCTTTCTCAAGATTTCCCGGCAGTTCGTTGCTCTTCTCGTTTTTATCATCCGCCTCGGTGTATACCGCCATAAAGCCCGCAAAAGACAGCTTGAAACTGCCTGTTGAAAACTTGTGTTCGCCGTTTTTGATCTTGACTGTGGCAGTGTCGTATTTTGCCGCTGTCATGCAGGAAGCCAGAAATCTGTTGTATATGAGCTGATACAGCCTGAAAAGATCCCTCGGCAGCGATTCTTTTACCATGACGGGAGTTCTGGTGATGTCCGTGGGTCTTATGGCCTCGTGGGCATCCTGTACACGTGCCGCCTTTTTACCTGTGGGCTGGGCTCCGACGTATTCCGCGCCGTAATGCTCTTCAATATAAGCCTTTGTAGCGGCATAAGCATCATCGGAAACACGGGTGGAATCCGTACGCAGATATGTGATCAACGCTACGGTTCCGCTGCCCTTCACATCAACTCCCTCGTATAACTGCTGGGCGAGACGCATAGTCTTCTGTGTCGGGAAATTCAGCACCTTTGCCGCTTCCTGCTGCATCGTACTGGTGGTAAACGGAAGAGGTCTGTTCTTTTCGCGTTTGCCGAATTTAATATCATCTACGATATATTTACCTTTTTTAAGCTCCTTCTCAAGCTCCTCCGTATCTTCACCCACAGAGAGCTGTTTCGGTCCCTCATACTTGACATTCAGAGGTTTTTTCTCACCTTTTACAGTCAGATCCACATTCATGGTCCAGTATTCCTCGGGCACAAATTCCGCTATCTCGGCCTCTCTGTCCGCTATCATCTTGAGGGTTGCGGACTGAACACGCCCGGCGGAGAGTTTGCTCTTTACCTTGCTCCACAACAGCGGTGAAATACGGTATCCCACCATTCTGTCCAGGATCCTCCTGGCCTGCTGGGCATCCACCAGATCCATATCGATCTCCCTGGGATGTTTTATCGACTCCTTTACCGCATTTTTTGTGATCTCGTTGAAAGTAATGCGGTAAACCTTTTTATCCTTAAATTCCTTAAGCTTTAATGCGAAGCAAAGATGCCAGCTAATGGCCTCTCCCTCACGGTCAGGGTCCGTTGCGAGATAGATAACATCCGCTTTTTTCACTTCCTTGCGAAGTGCTGCCAGTACATCCCCCTTTCCCCTGATAGTGATATATTTCGGTTCATAATCATGTTCCGGATCAAACCCCAGCTGACTCTTGGGAAGATCCCTCACATGTCCGCCGGATGCAGTAACCTTATAGTTTTTCCCCAAAAATTTTGATATTGTTTTCACCTTGGCAGGTGATTCCACGATTACCAGATAGTTCGCCAAGTTCTTTTCCTCCATTTCGGGACTTAAGATCCGGACAGCCCGTCACCCCGCATTGATCCTGTATTTACCGGGGTCGGTTTCTGTGATATATCCCTTGTCCATCAGTCCCATTATTATCACGGCCAGCTCCGGAACAGACATCCCCGTGGATGAAGCTATCTCTTCCAGACCTTTAGACCGAAGGTCAAGGTTACTATACACAATAAATTCTTCTTTTTCAAGTTTTAATTCTAAGTTTCGTTTTCTGACCGCTCCGCCGTCGGACCTGAGGCCAAGATCGGCCGCCAGATCCTCTATGTCCAGTATTATGCCTGCCCCCTGCTTTATAAGGCGGTTCGTTCCCCTTGAATTGATGTCGTTGATCCTGCCGGGCAGGACGTAAACATCCCTGTTCTGTTCAAGCGCGGCATCGGCGGTTATAAGGGTTCCGGACTTTTCTCTCGCTTCCACCACGATCAGCACATCGGAAAGCCCGGATATAATGCGGTTTCTCGGCGGAAAAAGTTTTGACCTCGGCGCAGTTGAGGGCTTGTATTCCGATATTATCCCGCCTCCGCCCTCCAGTATATCCTCGTACAGCTTCCAGTGCTCCTCCGGATAGACCACATCGACTCCGCAGCCCATCACTGCAAAGGTCTTGCCTCCGTGGGCTAACGCCCCCCTGTGGGAATGCCCGTCAATGCCGCGGGCCAGACCGCTCACCACGGAAACACCCAGATCCGCCATCTTCTCACCTATCTCGTAAGCCCATTTCGCACCATTGTCGGTGCACGCCCTGGCTCCCACCACCGCTACGCTCATCTCTTCATCCGACGGAAGCTCTCCTATATAATACAGCCAGTATGGCGCATCCTGTATTTCCTTAAGCCTCTCAGGATACTGAACGGAGTTTCGCGTGATAAAATGTATGGATTTCTCCGCCAGTTTTTCCCATTCCTTCTCAATATCGAAGGTTTTTCTGCTCTCAAATATGAGTGATGCTTCCGCCTCACCGATCCCCCTCACAGCCATCAGATCCGCCGGGGGAAGATGATAGATCTCGTAAGCCCCGGAAGTATATTTCATGAGCTGTTTTATGGTCTTTGGTCCTATGCCGTCTATGCTCGACAGCCAGAACTCATATTTCATACGTTCGTTTGTTATATCCGTACTCAAACCCATCACCTCCCCTGTTCTGTTTCCATGCGGAAACATAATGCCTCGCAGAGATGTTTTTTGAGTATTTTTTCGCTTTCATCCAGATCCGCAATGGTCCTGGCAACCTTCAGGATCTTGTGATAACCCCTGGCGGTAAGCTTGAACTTGTCATACATTTTCTCCATCAGCGCATTCTCCTGCTCTCCCAGAGCGCAGAATTTCTGCATCATGGCAGGATTCAGCCTGCTGTTGAAGTTGATATCGCAATCTCTGTATCTCTCCTGCTGGATCCTGTGACATTTTTCCACCCTTTTTCTGATCTCGGCGGAGGACTCATTGGAACCGGAGCCGTTTAACTCATCAAAGCTTATGGCCGCCGCCTCCACCACCAGATCGATCCTGTCCATCAAAGGCTTTGATATCCTGCTTCTGTATTTGATCACGGACTGTCTTGTGCAGGTGCACCGGTTTGAGGGATAATAACCGCATTTGCAGGGATTCATACTGCTGCACAGCAATATATCCGCAGGGTACTCCACCGTGTTCATAGCTCTGGTGATCTTAATCTTTCTGTCCTCCAAAGGCTCCCGCAAAGTCTCTAAGGCCGAGGGGGAAAACTCAGGAAGCTCGTCGAGATACAGCACTCCCTTATGCGCCAGTGACACCTCCCCCGGCTTTATGACAGCCCCGCCTCCGCTTAAACCCGCGGCAGATACAGTATGGTGGGGCGAGCGTATCGGTCTGCTTGTCATAAGTCCACGCTTACCGTCCATGAGACCGCAGACACTGTAGATCTTTGACACTTCCAGCCTCTCTTCAGGTAACAGTGGCGGCAAAATAGTAGGAATACGCTTTGCCACCATGGTCTTGCCGGCTCCCGGCGGTCCCGTCATGAGGAAATTATGCATACCCGCAACAGCTATCTCACAGGCTCTCCGCAAAACCTGCTGTCCGCGGATATCCGAAAAATCAACATTTTCAGATTCCTCAATGTATTCTGCCCCGGAAAAAACACAGGTAATGTCATCCGGATCATCAGGCACGGGAAAGCTCTCATCTTCCTCAGCATATTTGCCTGTTACCGCATCCAGCACATCCAGTAAATGATGTATCCCGATGATCTCAACGCCCGTCACAAGCCTGGCTTCACACAGGTTATCCGCAGGTACAATGCACTTTTGAACGCCTTCCTCCTTTGCCTTAAGGACATAGGACAGCATACCGTTTACGCCGGAAACGGCACCGTCAAGGCGCAGTTCACCCACCATAAAAACATTATTCAGATCGTTTTGTGAGATTATACCCAAAGCAGTCATGATAGACACTGCTATGGGCAGGTCA
>JAFYAD010000344.1 GCA_017540915.1 Lachnospiraceae bacterium | reverse complement strand
GAGGCCTTTGTCAAGAACGCGTTAACAGGTGCGGGACTCGACCCCGGCAAGCACATGATAGCCGTTACCAGCGAGACATCACCGCTTGCCAAGAGCGCTGATTATCTTGATGCTTTCTTTATGGATGATTTCGTGGGCGGAAGATTTTCTTCCACATCAGCAGTAGGCGGTGCGGTGTTATCCCTTGCTTTCGGACCGGAAGCGTTTGCGGATTTCCTGGCAGGCGCATCTGAGGAAGATGCCCTCGCATTAAATAAAGACATTCTCTCAAATCCGGATATGCTGGATGCGCTGATCGGTCTCTACGAGAGGAATGTACAGGGATATCCGGCGACCGCTGTTTTGCCCTACTCGCAGGCACTGAGCCGTTTCGCAGCTCATCTTCAGCAGGTAGATATGGAGTCCAACGGCAAGAGCGTTAACCGTTTCGGAGAGCCTGTAGACTATGTGACAGGACCGACTATCTTCGGTGAGCCGGGAACAAACGGACAGCATTCCTTCTATCAGTTGCTCCATCAGGGAACAGACATCATACCGCTTCAGTTCATTGCATTCAAGAACAGCCAGGCAGGCAATGATGTGGATATCCAGGGCAGCACCAGCCAGCAGAAGCTCTTAGCTAATGTGGCTGCACAGATCGTAGCCTTCGCGTGCGGTAAAGATGATGAGAACGCCAATAAGAGATTCGAGGGTGGCCGTCCTTCATCCATCATCATAGGTGATGTTGCAGATCCCAAGACACTTGGCGCATTGCTGGCACACTTCGAGAATAAGATCATGTTCCAGGGCTTCCTGTGGAACCTTAACAGCTTCGATCAGGAAGGTGTTCAGCTTGGTAAAGTCCTTGCAAAGAAGGTTCTGTCAAAGGATACTGACGGAGCGCTTGATGTTTACAGCAGGATCATGGGAATTTATTAATATCCGGTTATTTAATACAGTTTATTCGGGAGTCGGCGTTGCCGGCTCCTTTTGTTCATAATCGTTTACTATATTATTATTAACCATTAGTTTATTTTATCAGCCGGAAATATTTGGTATAATAATGCAAGGGTACATTGATTTACCAAAGCAGTAACCATTTAGTGAAAACACGGAGAATCGCCATGGCTATCACATTTATCACAGGTCCCGCACATGCGGGCAAGACAACCTATATTTACAGGAAGATCGCTGCCGATGCAAAGAAGGAACCGGACAGGAATTTTTTTGTCATAGTGCCGGAGCAGTACACATTGAGCACCCAGAAAAAACTGACATCTTTGTCCGGCGGAGCCATCCTGAATATCGATGTTCTGTCTTTTGCGAGACTTACACACAGGATCTTCGAGGAGCTTGGTCTGGGCAGAGAGACTGTCTTAGAGGACACAGGCAAAAACCTGCTGCTCAGAAAGGTCATAAATGAGCACGCTGACGAGCTTAAGGTCTTAAAGGGTGACATAAAGCGCATGGGCTATGTGGATGAGATCAAGTCCCTGCTGACCGAGCTGGATCAGTACAGGATCAGTGCCGACGAGCTGGAAAACATGGCAGAGGAGGCTGACACTGTATTGCTGTCCGCAAAGCTTAAGGATATGGCGCTCATAAAAAGAGCATTTGATGAAAAGTGTGAAGGCGGCTACATCACATCCGAGCAGATATTGGAGAAGCTGGCAGGCGTGGCGGCAGAGTCCGAAAAGTTGAACGGAGCTGTCTTTGTGTTCGACGGATTTACCGGATTTACCCCGGTGCAGATGTATTTCTTGAGGCATCTTCTGCTGGTGGCAGGTGATATATACATGACCCTCACCATAGACGATCCGCGTTCGCTGAAGGGATTAAAGGTATCGGATATCCCGGAGAACGACCTGTTTCTCATCACGGAAAAATGCTATGTTTCGCTGAAAAACCTTGCTGTAAAGACAGGGCAGACCGTCAATCCCGATATAGAGGTGAAAGACGGCAATATCATAAACAGCACATCAAAAGATATAAGATTCCTGGGAGATACCATATACCGTCCCGGGAAAAAAGCTTTTGACGGAAAAGCCGAAAACATCCATATTATGAGATTCCAGACGCCGGTGGATGAACTTTACTATGTTGCGGCAGAGATCAAAAGGCTGGTGAGGACCGGAGGCTTCAGATACAGGGATTTCGCCGTGATCTGCGGGGATGATACCTATTTTTCTCTCGCCCACAGAGTGTTCTCACAGTATGAAGTGCCGGTTTTTATTGATGAGAAAAAGAGCACATCCGCAGTTCCCATTGTGGCATTCCTGAAAAACATATTTAACGTCACCGAAAAAAACTATGCCATAGATGCAGTCATGGATCTGGTGAGGACTTCGCTGACGCCTCTGGGAGAAGACGAGTGCGACCGTCTTGAGAACTATCTTTTTGCAAAGGGCATCAAGTCAAGGTGGAAATGGGAGAAAACCTGGGATGATGAGGAGATGAACGGCATCAGAAAGATGCTAAACTCCACCCTCGGAAAGCTGCCGAAAGCGGCCCGCGGCGGAGAGAAAACGTTAATGACGGCGGGTGAGATCACGAAGATCCTGTATTCAGTAATGGATTCATTGGGCGTTTCGGACAGGATATATGACAGTATCGCTGCGTTCGAGGCAGAGGAAAACATATCCAAGGCCAGTGAATATGAAAAATGTTACGAGGCTGTAATGGATATTTTGGACAAGATCTACGAGTTTCTGGGAGATGAGAAGATGGATCTTGCCGAATACACGGAGATTTTGTCAGCGGGTCTCGACAGGCTGACTCTCGGTGTAATACCACAGGGTTCGGACTATGTGACTGTGGGCGATATAGAGCGCAGCCGTCTGTCCGATATAAAGGTCCTGTTCATCACAGGTGCGGCAGAGGGAAATATACCGCATACTTCTTCGAACGGCGGGATACTGTCCCAGATCGAGAGGCAGAGTATAAATGATGCGAACCTCAGATCGGAGACCACGGACAGGGAGCAGCTTCCCACAGACAGGGAGCGTGCCCTGAGCGGAAGATTCTACATTATGGATGCGGTCTGCAAGCCCACGGATGAACTGTATTTTTCATACGCGGGAGTGGACAGCGAGGGAAAGAGCCACAGGAGATCCTACCTTCTGGATCTTGTGGAGAGAAAGTTTGAGGGACTTAAAGAGACGGTATTGACGGATGATCTGAGCCTGATACAGAGTGTTGATTCCTGCAAAAAATATGTCTATGAAGGATTGTCCGTGCCGGAGGCCTGTGCCGGCGATGAGGAATGGAAAGGCGCGCTGTCTGCGTATCTCTCCGTGTCCGGTGCTGTCGATGCATTGAAAAATGACCTGGCACGCATTTTCCGGGAGAATTACGGAACGCGCCTCGGTGCGGGACAGGCCGAAAAGCTCTACGGGAAAGTGCTCTACGGCAGCGTTTCAAATCTTGAGACCTTTGCCGGATGCGCATATTCATATTTTTTGAGATACGGTCTGAGGCTTAAAGACAGGGATGTTCTGGAATTTGACACTATAAAGATGGGAACCCTCCTGCATGAAGCCATAGATGAGTTCTGCAAGCAGGTGTCGGCTGACGGAGTGCCGTGGCAGGAGAAGAGCGCGGAGGATGTAGCCGGGATCAGTGAGAATGTTTTTTCAGGTATCGAGGCGGGCTACAGGGAAAAAGGGTATTTCGAGAACGAGCAGGAAGTTTTTCAGCTCAATATGATAAAAGATCTGTACAAACGCACCATAGACATTCTGGGCTTCCAGCTGAAGCAGGGCAGTTTCAGCATAGCGGGGAGTGAGTACGGACTGGACAGCATGATGGACCTCTCGCGGGGGAAAAAGATGCACTTCAGGGGAAGCGCGGATCGCGTGGATGTCTTTGAAAAGGGTGAGGACATCTATGTAAAGATACTGGATCTCAAGTCCTATAATAACGACTTGTCTCTTGACAGGGTTTATTATGGTATACAGCTTCAGCTGATGACATATGTTCACGAGGCCATGCTGGAGGAAGCCCGTAAACATGGAAAAAAAGCTCATTTTGGCGGAGCGTATTACTATGACATGGAAGATCCGGTGGTGGATGCACCGTCTTCGGGTGATGCTGCGGATGAGGAAAGTCCGGACCCTGACGGGGAGTTTTCGAAAGAGGAAGAGGAGATGATCGACACAGAGATCAAAAAGAAACAGAAGCTCTCCGGAATACACAGCGGTGATATCGATGTCGTAAAGGCCATAGATAAGGATTTTGGTGCAGGCGGTCTTGTGTTAAAAGGATCGGCCAATAAGGACAATGTTTTTTACAAGAATACGAAGGTGCTGTCTGAAGATGATTACAATACCGTGGACAGTTTTGTGATGAATAAGCTTAGGAGTATAGGCGACGATATCCTGGATGGAAAGATCGACAGAAATCCTTACTACATGAAAAAGAAAAAGCTCTGTGACCGCTGTGATTACAGGAATATCTGCGACTTTGACAGGGATCTGGGAGATGAGTTCAGGTGGCTTTACAGCATGGATGACGGAAAAACACTGGAAGCCATGAAACGTGAGAATGAGAAAAAGGACAATGTATCGGGAGAAGAGTGATGGCAGAGCGCGCATGGAACAAAAAACAGGAAGAGGTTATAAAACACAGGGGAGGAGATCTTATAGTATCCGCGGCAGCAGGCAGCGGCAAGACTGCCGTGCTGGTGGAAAGGATTTTGGGGCTCATCACCGATGAGGATGACCCCGTGGATATTGATGATATCCTGGTGGTTACCTTTACCAACGCTGCAGCATCCGATATGAAGAGCAAGATCGCCAAGGAGATAGACAAGAGGCTGGCAAATGATCCCTCAAACGGCAGGCTGTCTCTTCAGTCAGCCTTGGTACAGAATGCCATTATCACCACCATAGACAGTTTTTGCGGCTATGTCGTAAAAAATTATTTTTCCGTGGCGGGGCTTGAGCCGGGATACAAGGTGGGAGACGAGGAAGAGCTCTCCATAATGGCAGAAGAGGTGATGGATGCCACAATGGCTGAGTTTTATGAGAGTAAAGACAGTGATTTCAGAAAGCTTGTCAGATCCTACGGAAATGCAAAAGGGGACGATGAGGTCCGCAGGATGGTGATGAAGCTGGTGACAAACTCCGAGAGTCATACGGATCCCACAGGGTGGCTGTCGCATCTGGCGGATTGCTATGATGTGACGGATCTTGACGCACAGCCCTGGATGGAGGATTTGCTGGCTCTGGTAAAAAATACCCTCACCACTGTGAGGTCTGAGTTGGAGAAAGGGCTTGAGATCAGTAAAGCAGAAGGCGGCCCATACCATTACAGGGAAAACTTTGAGTCTGACATAGAGACGGTGGATTCGCTTTTGAACGCTGAAACATACCCGGAAATCTACAAGCTTATTTCCGTGCCTAAACTTTTCATGGACTTAAACAAGAAAAGACCAAAGGACGTGGATGAGGATCTCAAGGCAAAAGCCAAAAATATAAGGGACGGTGCGAAAGCACCTGTGGAAAAGATCAGGAAGAAGTTCTTTTCCGTGAGTCCCGCAAGGCAGAGATCCAACCTGAAAAAAGCAAAGCCGGTGGTGGAGGCTTTGTCAAGGCTTGCCATAGCCTATACAGAAAATATGATGCGCGAAAAACAGAAACGCAAGATGTACGGTTTTTCGGACATTGAACATTTTGCTCTGGACATACTGACACATGAGGAAAAGGGAGAGGACGGATCCAAAGTCAACCCCATCGCCTGTGCGTTCGGAAGAAAATTCAGGGAAGTCATGATAGATGAGTACCAGGATTCAAATGATGTCCAGGAGACCATACTGTCACGCATCTCCGAGGCTTCGGAGGGACATTGCAAAAGATTTATGGTGGGTGATGTCAAGCAGAGTATATACGGTTTCCGTCTTGCAAAACCGGAGATTTTTCTGGAAAAGGAGCGGGAGTACTCCGATCCGTCAAACGATAAAAAGCGCATCGTGCTGAGCAAAAATTACCGCAGTGATCACGATGTCCTCGACAGCACAAACCTTGTTTTTGAAAACATAATGAAAGCAGATATTGCGAAGATCGATTACGATGATGATGCGAGGTTAAATCAGGGCAATTTCGAGTTCGATGTGAGAAGGGCGGCTTTCAGGAAGACAGAGCTTTTACTGGGATATATGGATGCCGAAGATGAGGAAACCGGCGAGGATAACGACGATACCGATGCCTGTGATGACGGCAGTGATCCCGCAGACAGGGATAAACAGACCTTTGAAGCAAAGATGATCGCCGATCGCATATTAAAGCTTAAAGCCTTAAGGGATGAGAATGGTTCTCCTCTGTTCAAAAACAGCGACATAGCTATCTTAGGCAGAAGCTTTAAGAAAAATGCGGATGTGCTGATGAGAGTGCTGGCGGCAGCCGGTATCAATGCACATCTGACCAGGGATACCGGGTATTTTTCGGAAACCGAGGTCAAGGATATCATCACCATGCTGGAGGTTATAGATAATCCGCGGGTGGATATCCCGCTGTACGGCGCCCTGTTGTCCCCCTGTGGCAGGATGCAGCCGGAGGATGTTGCAAAGGTGCGTGTTTTTGCCCGTGAAAAAGCGGTAAAGACGGGGCTTTTCGATGAAGTATCCCTGTATATTAATGAGGGGGATGATGAGGAAGTCAGAGATCTTTTAGTGAGCTTTACGGACAGATTGCAGGTCTACAGGAGAGCAGCTCATGATACCTGTGTCAGGGATCTTATAGAGATCCTGATAGATGACAACGGATACAGGGAATACATATCCGCAAAACCGGCGGGCAAAAGGCGCATCGCCAATGTTGATATGCTGGAAAACCTTGCTGCCAAATATGATGAGAGCACGGCGGGAGGGCTGTTCAGATTTGTGCGTCACATCAGACAGATGCGTACCTATCAGATGGATTACGGAGAGGCGGGAAACGTGTCGGAGGAGGATGATGTGGTGCGCATCATGACCATCCATAAGAGCAAAGGTCTGCAGTTCCCCGTGGTCATACTGGCAGGGACGGATTCGAAGTTCAGCAGATCCGACAGCAGGGCAAAGCTTAAATGCAGCGAAAAATACGGTGCAGCCATAAGCGCGGTAAATATCAGAAAAAGAGTAAAATACCGGAATATACTGAACGAACTCATAGGAGAGATAACGGACCGGTCTCAGAAGGCCGAGGAGATGAGGGTCTTGTATGTCGCCATGACCAGAGCGGAGGAAAAGCTCATAATAGTGGGTCCGGTAAGACCTGAGGATAAGAGGGTGGAAGATGAGGATACAGGCGGTATCACGGATTTTGAGGTTATGAGCGCAGACTGCTATGCGGATTGGATAGAGCCTGTTGCAAGATCGAGAAGGGATCTTTTTGACATCGTGGAGTATACTGCAGGGGATCTGAAGACAGTCGAAGAGGAAGGTGCGGAAAAGAACCTCTTCAACACTGCATCAGTGATCGCGCTGGGAAGTTCGGAAAATAAGTTCACTGAGGAGATAAGACAGCGGATAGAGTTTGAATACCGGTATCTGCCCGACATCCGTCTTCGCCAGAAGGTTTCCGTTTCGGAGGTCAAAAAGCCGGACTATGAAAAACAGATGTATGAGGAAGGCGCAGCGGAACTCATCAGGACAGAAAAGAAAAAATATATACCGAAGTTCGTGATGACTGAGGAAGAAGGAAAGGAAGGCCACGGCGCCGCCTACGGAACATCGGTCCACAGATTCATGGAATTGCTGGATTACGGTGTTTTGCCTGATGATGAATCACAGTATGCAGCTTCGCTTAAGAAACAGATCAAAGATATATGTGATGAAGGACTTATGGATCCCGAGGCGGCAGACTCCATCAACCTTGACCGCATCTGTGTTTTCCTGAGATCGGAACTCGGCCGTGAGATGCGGGATGCGTTTGCCGCCGGAAGGCTGAAACGCGAGGCTCCTTTTGTGATGGAAGTCCCCGCAAAGGATATCTATCCGGATCTGGACACACAGGAGACCATATTGGTGCAGGGTATCATAGATGCATATTACATACGGGATGACGGTATTGTCGTGGTGGACTATAAAACGGACAGCCTGACGGAGGAATCGGAGTTTACGGACAGATACCACAGACAGCTGGAACTGTACGGGGAAGCGCTGTCGAAAGCCACGGGTAAACAGGTGGCGGGGTTGTATATCTATTCCTTCAGAATGGGAAGATCAATCTCCGTCTCACGGATCTGAGAGGTTCGCAGATTCCCTGCGGTGTAAACGGTTACACATGTTTAAAACTGTTTTACAAAGCGGGGTGAATGTTGTATAGTTGAATTACATGAATACTATACACAAATCTTCGGAGGTCGAAATGGAATTGGATGAATTGGCAGTTGAATATTTTTTTAATAACCAGACACAGCTCTTTTCAAAGCCTGTAGCGGAGACTATCGACGAGGCGGCTGATTTCCTGGAAGATTGCATGGCAGTGACGTTTGACAGTGCCGATGAGGTCCGCGAATATATGGATGAGATGGGAATGGACATATCCGGCATGTCGGATGATGAACTGCTGGAGCAGTCAGAGATTTTCTGTTTGCCCGACGGCAGATATCTTTATGTTGAAGGTTGATCGTTATGATGAAATATTATAAGAGGATACCGGCTCTTTTTATGGCTGCGCTTGTGCTTGCAGGGAGTCTCACAGCTTGCGCAGAGGAGGGGGAGGAGATCGTGGTATTTACCACCCCTATCCCGGAAAATGTTGTATTTACCGTTGAGGACACAGAATGCACAAAGGCTCAGCTGAAGCTTTTGATGCTGTCAAACAGGGATACTTACGGGGATATATACGGCATTGACGTTTCCGAGGCAGCGGCCATGAGGACAGAGGCGGAGCTTTCGAGCTACATCAGGGATCTCACACTGTCCCAGTGTGCAAGATTATGCGTTATGAATGAGATAGCATCGGATTACGGTATAGAGCTGTCGGATATAGACAGGTCGGTTGCTTCTTCTGCGGCTGTGGAGCTGGTGACGAAGCTCAGCGAGGAGACCATAGATTATCTGGACATCACTATAGACGAGATCTCAAAGCTCTATGAGCTTCTGGCAGTGTCCGACAAGGTTTATGAGCACATTACGGAAGGCATATCCACAGAGGTCAGCGATGACGAAGCCAGAGTTGTGCGGGTGAGACAGATCTTCGTAGAGGATGAGGACAAGGCCGGTAAAGTCGGTGAGGAACTGGCAGCAGGCGCTGATTTTGCAGTAACTGCCGCAAGCTACAATGAGGCGGATGAGATTACCCTGGAGGCTTACAGGGGGGATTTCACCGAGGACATAGAGAAGGTCATATTTGCGCTGGATGACGGAGAAGTGAGTGACCGTGTGGATGCTTCAGGGGGATACTATTATTTCTGCTGCGTTTCCAAATATGACGAGGAGCTTTCCGAGGCCAATAAAAAGTCAATATCCGACAACCGCCACAAGGAAGCCTTTGACAAGGTCTATGATGAATATGAGAGCAGGGTTGACAGGAGACTGATAGAGGAGCGCTGGGCAACAGTTGATATCAAGGATGCCGGCGCCTACAGTGCAGAGGATTTTTATCCTGTTTATGACAGGTATTTTTAACAGATGGCTGATAATACTAATACTAAAAACGAAAACGTTCAAACAGAAGAAAAGACCACCCGTGAGGATGGTGTTATAAAATGCAGCACCAAAAAACTTGCCGCCATGATAGCGGATAATTTTTTATCGGCTCTCATGATAGCCATAGGTGCGCTGATGGCCAGTTTTTCGGTAATATGCATATTGATCCCAAATGATGCAATCGACTACGGGACGGCGGGTATCGCCATCATCATCAACAAGCTGACGGGCTTCAATCTTTCCCTTTGTGTGCTGTTGATATTCATACCGTTTTTGATCGCGGGGTTTTTCTTTCTGGGAAAACATTTTGGCATCAAGGCATTGATAGGACTTATCTTTTATACGCTGGGACTTGAGATCTTCGAGAAGATACCCTTTGAGCTGAACACGGAGCATTTTCTGGCTGTGGCATTCGGCGGTGCGATTTTGGGAGCGGGCTTGTCCATAATATTGAGGTTTGGCGGCTGTATCGACGGGTCGGAGATATTTGCAAACATACTGATACGCATTGTGGCAGACAAGACCGGCAGGAACTTCAGTCTGACGTATATTCTGCTGATCTTTAACGCTTGCGTGTACGCGGCGGTATTTCTTCTGATAAACAGAAATGCGGCTCTCATGAGCCTTTTGGTATATGTGGTGGCAACATCCGTCATCAACCATTTCACGGATCATTTTGAGTCCGTTAAACAGGTCACCATCATCACCAAGGATCCTGACGGGATCATCAAAGAGATCAAGAAAAGACTCAATAAGACCTGTACCATCATCAATTCTTACGGTGCCATAGCAGGTGAAAACAAAATGTTGATCTGTTATATCAACTATTTTGAGATGCAGCAGATGAAATATATAATATCTGAGTACGAGGGGACTTTCAGCACGATCTCCACAGTGGAGGAGATCCTGCGGTAGGATATGATGCGGTCCCGAATGCTTCGATAAGCTTTCATGAAGGCTATGAGAGATTTACGGATCGTGATCCGGCCTGATACGGGAAGGATCCGATATTTACAGACTGTACTACAGACTACAAAAGGGAGGTTTAAAAATGTTTGGGCAGTTATTTGGAAGGTATTTGGTGGAAAAGTCAGTCATCAAGGAGGATGCATACCGCATGATCCTGGACAAACAGCTTTCGGTCAGGGTAAAGCTTGGTACCATAGCTGTTGCTGACGGGCTGCTGACGGAGGAGCAGGTGGAGGAGATCAATTCACTGCAGCGTCAGCTGGATAAGCGTTTCGGCGATATCGCCATCGAGAAGGGATTGCTGACACAGGACCAGATGGAAGGTCTTCTGTCAAAACAGGGCGATTCTTATATGCAGTTTGTACAGCTGCTGACGGAGACCACAGGTCTTAATACCAAAGATGTGGATATGCTGTTGAAGGCTTTCCAGAAAGATTCCGGTTTTTCCGATGATGAGCTTGAGGCCTTAAAGTCGGATGATATAGACAGGCTGATGCCTCTGTTTGTGGTGACCTCCAAACCTTATATCAGGGAGCTGGCATCCCTTGTGGTTCGCAACATAATGCGTTTTGTCACGAGAGATTACTATATAGGCAAGGCATCGCACGTAAAGGAGCTTCCCTATGCCCACCTTGCATATCAGGAGCTGGCGGGAGATGCTTCCGTGTTCGTGGCTGTTGCGGAGGAGAGTGACAACGGCGGATTTTTACGCGTGGCAAACGGCTTTTCACACAGTGAAATGGACCATGTGACTTATGATGTTTATGATGCGGTGGGAGAGTTCATAAATGTTACGGCGGGTATATTTGCCACAGAGCTTTCCAAGAACGGGACAAACGTGGATATGGAGCCGCCTCTCGGATTTAAGGGACAGAAGGCTGTCGGAGATTTCTATGTTTTACCGCTGTATATCGAGGATAAGAGAACAGATCTCATAATCGCTGTGAACAGTGATTTCACTGCCGGTGAGACACCGGAGAGCGCAGGGAAGACTACTTTTATCCAGAGCGCGGTGTCGGGTGATGCTAAGGCTAAGATCCTCATAGTGGATGATTCCAGAATGTCCAGGATCATGTTGAGGAACATACTGGAAAACGCCGGTTATGCGGTTGTGGGAGAGGCTTCAGACGGAGAAGAGGGCGTGGAAGCGTACTCAGAATGCAAGCCGGATGTTGTGACATTAGATATCACAATGCCAAAGAAGGACGGTCTCGAGGCTCTTGAAGCAATCCTGGCTGTGGATCCCGATGCGAAGGCCATCATGATAACCGCAGCAGGTCAGCAGGATAAGCTGATCAAGGCTCTGAAAGTGGGAGCTAAACGCTTCATCAACAAGCCTTTCAAGGAGGACGAGATATTGACCAATATACAGGATGTTTTGAAGTGATTGTGGATCACCTTTTGACCCTCAAATCATGATATAAAAATCGAGCAGGATTCAGCCTGCTCGATTTTTTAATGTCAGTAATATGAAAATCTATGCTTGGATGAACTGCATCATATCATCAAACACTTTTTGGTGCTCCGGCTCGTTCAGTATCTCATGCCGCATGTTCGCATACATTTTACCACTTACATCGGTGTATCCCTGCTTTTTCAAGAGTTCAACGGCGGCGTTAAAGGATCTTTCGTCTACTGCGCAGGGATCGT
>JAFYAD010000343.1 GCA_017540915.1 Lachnospiraceae bacterium | reverse complement strand
TCCGTCGGCATTGTACATTATCATCTCAAAATCCGCCTTTTCTGAAGGTCCTATTAGGATCAATCCGTCGGATCCTATTCCAAAATGCCTGTCGCTTAACCTGACAGCCAGATCAGGAGCATCAAAAAGGCTGATCTTTTCTTCGAAAAGATTTACGTAAATATAGTCGTTACCTGCGCCATGCATCTTAGTGAATCTCATATGGGTCTCCTTTCTGTCTTTCAACAAACATATGCATTACTGTTACATCATACTCAATATCCGATCTAATACAAGGCTTCCTCCGAAAATATCCAGTGAGCTTCCCACTGTGACATTTACGCGGTCCCTGCCCAGAGTCTTAAGCTCTGTGATATCATCGTAGGAGCCCACACCTCCGGCGTAGGTCACCGGGATGCCGTTGAAATCTCCCAGCAGCGACGCCACATCTTTCTCTATGCCACGGGATTTTCCCTCCACATCAGCGGCATGAACCAGAAATTCATCCGCATAGCCTGCAAGATCCTGCAATGTGTGGATACTGAGAGGAACATCAGTGAAATTCTGCCATCGGTCCGTCACTATGTAATAGCCCTCCGGATGGTCTCCCTCCGAAGCCCTGTATTTGCAGCTCAGATCCAGCACCAGGTGTTCCCTGCCGACCTCGGATACAAGCCTTTCAAGTCTGTCCATGTGTATCATACCGTCCACGAAAACATAGGAGGTTACAATGACATGACTTGCGCCTGCCTCCAGATACTCTGCGGCATTCTCCGCATTCACTCCGCCCCCAACCTGGAAAAACCCCGGGCAGGCAGATAACGCTGCGAAAGCCTGTGATCTGGATGCCTCGTAATACGGGCTCTTGCTGTTATTCAATATGATGATATGTCCGCCCTTTAACCCCAGACCTTCATACAGCTTTGCGTAATAAACGCTGTCACGGTCCGACACAAAATTCTCACCTGCTGTATCACCCTCGTCTGAAAGACTTGCGCCTACTATCTGTTTTACAGAACCGTTATGAATATCTATACACGGTCGAAACTCCATGTCATTCTCCTCTTGCGTATTTCCGGTTACTATTCACAGTTATCTCAATGTGTATTCCGGCACGACCACATACATACACCCTGCTGTTCTTGCCTCACCTAATTGACTGTGAATAGTAACCATTCCGGCTGTCACTCCTCCACTATGATACAGTCATCCAGAACATAGTGAAATGTCGGTGCGGATGAGTTACTGTTCTCCTTATATCCGTCCTTAAGATCAATGGTATCCGTGGGATCAAAAGGATCGGTACCCGTATAATCTCCTTTGAAAACATTTATACTGCCGTCTTTGAACCCGTCTATGATCTCTGCCACACGGGCTGACGTGCCCGGTGCCGCTATATTCTCATTGATGGATGTGAGCTGAACCCAGTTCCGCTCAAACCCCGCTCCAACATCATTCCCGTATCTGTTACCCTTTACGCATTCCTCAATACTCCTGCCTTCAATGACAGCGCCTACAGCGGACACCATGTAGGGCTCCCAGTTGATACGGGAGCTCACCAGGGATGTGGTGGGAGCCACGTCCAGCATGGATATATTGTACCCCACATGGTATACCAGTGTGCTCACATCCCTCTCCTCGCAGGCAACCGCAGGTCCTGCGGTGTCGGAATGCTGGGATATCAGGATGCAGCCCTCGTCTATGAGCTCATCCGCGTATTTTTTCTCAAGGACATAATCGCTCCATGAGCTGGTATATTTTACATACATCACCGCATCTTCAACCTCTGAGCGAACTCCCATGAAAAAAGCGGTGTATCCGCTGATAACCTCTGCGTAAGGGAATGCAGCCACATATCCGACCTTTACATCCTTCCCGGATATGACGCCTTTATTTATCAGCTCTTTGAGCTTCATACCTGCCACTACTCCCGCAGCGTATCTTCCCTCATATATCTCTCCCATAAAGGTGTGATAATTTTTAAGAACAGGTTCCTCACCCGCATTGGTAGCTGTAGCCATACAAAATTCAATATCGGGATGTGACATGGCTATCTTTTTCATGGCGGATGCATAGCCAAAGCTGGTACCGAATATGATATCACATCCGCTGTCCACCAGTTCGGATATGACAGCTTCCTCTTTGCCCTCGGCAATATTGTATTTGGGCAGTATCTCCACTTTGTCGCCGTAGGTATTCTCTATTGAATTGACAGCCTTCACAAAATTATGTGTATAGGCATCGCTTACATCGCCGACATATATCACACCGATCTTAACGGTCCTGCCGGTATCCGTATCCCTCACCTCTGCCGCGATAAAGTAGAACATGACGACCGCCAGAACAGCAGTGAGGAATGTCACGATATATGCTTTTTTCATATGAGCGTCCTCTCAGCCGGATATTATCCGGCATTTTTATCATCAGCCTTAACTGCCTTCGAATTTTCATAGATCTTCTTGACATCGATGGTTCCGTCATCTATCAATTCCAGCATAACATCCACCAGCTTTGGATCAAACTGTGTCCCCCTGCAGCGTTTAAGCTCGGCGAGCACAACATCCAGATCCAGTTTTTTTCTGTAAATACGGTTTGCCGTCATGGCATCAAAGGCATCTGCTATACATATTATGCGTCCGTTTAAGGGGATCTCCTCACCCTTCAACCCTGATACATAGCCTTTTCCGTCATATCTCTCATGGTGATACAGCACGCCGTCTGCAACATTGTCCACCAGCGTAAAATCCTTTAATATCTCAACGCCCCTGGTGACATGGGATTTCATGATCGTATATTCCTCTTCGGTGAGCTTTCCGGGTTTTTTGAGCACCGAATCCGGTATGCCGATCTTTCCGATATCATGTAAAAGCGCCATCTTGCGTAAGTTCTCGCATTCCTGATAGCTGTAACCGAGTTTTTGGGCGATCAGGACGGAATACTCTGAAACCCTGGTGGAATGCTGGCTTGTATTCTCATCCTTGGCATCCACAGTCCGGGCTATGGCCATGATGGTCTCATTGCCCATACGCACCTGATCTTTTACCCTGTCGATCTCGGCTCTCTGGTAATCCAGTGTTCTCTGGATAAACATACGTGTAACAAACCATGAAAGCCACATCAAAAATATGGCCATACCGGATACAAAATATATCCTGAACCACCAGTAATCCTGGATGTTCATCTCCTTGCTGACCGTATATACTCTCTCTTCTATGACCCTCTGTTTTTTGACATCCAGAACAGCCAGATGAAACCTGTATTCTCCCGGTTCAATATTAGTGTAGGATATGGTTCCCAGATCCCTGGCCGACATGACGGTGGGGGCATTATCGTATCCTTCAAGGTAAACACTGACATAAGGATCGCTGATGGTGAAATTGATGATCTCAGGTGAGAAATCTATTCTCTCCGTACCTCTGGGAATAAAAATATCCTCTCCGTCCTCTATCTTAAGGTCAACTCCGTCCAGCTTGACCGCACCCATCATCATACGATAGGATCTGTTCTCCATCATGTAATTACGTGTGTCCAGCATGCACACTCCGCTGTCCAGGCTGAAATACAGCATCCCATGAGGATCCATGTAGTTCCATGAGTTTGCGGTAATGGTTCCCGGGAGTCCCATACGGTAATCCAAAAGGATGTAATCCAGTTCTCCTCCCGCCAAAAGAGCATCTCGGTTCACAACATATATGCCGCCGCCTGTCAGCACGAAAATATTGTCATCCGGACCCACCATAAGATCCAGATTGTTGTAGTACGGAAAGTTGGTCAGGTTTCTGATACCCAGTCTGTAATCCATGTAGGATATTCCGTTACTCATCAGAATGTAGTATCCGTTCTCATCCTCCACGGTACGCAGTACAATATCCGAAGTCAATCCATCCGCACGCCTCAGGGTCTTCTCTATCTTCCCTTCGCGTATGACGGCGATTCCGCCACCGTCCGTTCCCGCTATAACGCTGCCGTCCTTTGTCTGCATTAGGGTCAGCACTCTTAAGTTTATCAAGCCTTCGTCATATCCGATATTCGATACCACCCTGCCGTCTCTGATGACCGTGATACCGCTATCTCCTCCTGCCATTATCGAGCCGTCCTCCAGCTCAATGCAGGTTCTGAATTTATTGCCCGGGCATCCGTTCTCGGTATTGAAGATCTCTGTATCTCCGTTGACAGAAACTCTCCACAGCCCCACTCCCGATGTGCAGATCCAAAGATGGTCATCACCGGACACCATGATGCATCTTATCCTCACCCCGTCCAGAGCCTCCATCAGGCTGTTGTGTGTATAAGCTTTGTTGTCATCTATTATCACAAGACCGTTGTCTGTGCCGGCGTAGAGCCTGTCCTGCCACATTGCAACGGTATTCACCACCTGTGCTTCATGCCCGGTCCTCTCGAAAACATCGGTAAAACATGATGCACTCATATACATCACACCGAGTCTCGATGACGAAAACCACATGTTGCCCTGATAATCCACGGTCATGTTATCCACAGAGTCGTTGAAATCACCTGTATCAACCTTTCTGAATATGTTCAGGGACGAAATAAACCCCACTCCGTCATCGGTGCACACATACATCCCGCCGTCTTCGGCGGAATTGATGGAATTGATATTATTAAGTCCGTAACACTCTATCTTGGTGACCGGAACCAGCTTATCCTGCTCCGTCTTATAGACATATACACTGCTGCCGGATGTTCCCGCGTACACAAGTCCTTCCGGATCGAATGCGCAGCTGGTGAATATCCCCATTTCCTCATCAGGCGCGATCTCGTCCATGACCTGATCTCCCCTGATAAGGAAAAGACTGCCCTCGTTATTGACCGCCACGATATTCTCATTGTCATCCCCATCCATGGATCTCACGTAATTGACATCTATAACGGATGTAACTCTGAGTCCTCCGGACAGCGAGATCACAGCCATAGCTCCGCTGGTACCGATATAGAAATCTCCGTTTGATGCCTCCGTAATGGAACGAACGGAATTTGCAGGCAGACCGTTCTCTTCATCCACCACGTTCATAGGTTCTCCGCCAACCAGGATCGTAAGCCCCGAGTCATTGGTGCCGACCCACATCCTGCCCTTAACATCAACATACAGCGCATTCGCGTTATGTATTGACTTTATATCATCCATAAGCCTGAACTCACTGCCGGTAAAACGATACAGACCTTCATATGTGCCGATCCAGATCACTCCGTCACCCGTGGATGCCACGGATGTGGCAGTTCCGCCCATGATACCCTCATCGGTATCAAAAACCCTGCGCACATAATTGGAATACATATCCGAAGCGTAGACATCCGCACCTCTCGATGCGTCCACCATTACAGACAGAATGCTGCCCGTCAAAAATACAGCCGCAAAGGCCATCATACGTGCAGCCCTGCGCACCTGTACCGCGTGCTGTATCTTTCTTTTCACCCAAAGGACAAACCAAAGGCAGACCGCCAGTATCAGTTTATCTATAAAATCAATGTAGAACTCACCTATAACATATGCGACAACCTTCGGGAATCCGCTCTCCAGTATGAGATTTATCACTCCGTCTCCCCAGATATTCCCCGTGTATCCGCCGGCAGATACGATATTCATGGGAACCGATACCGCAGTCGATACTATGGCCAACACAGCCCCCACCGACATTGCTCTGAATACTGTGGTGAAATAATTGCGCTTTGCCATAAGTCCCGCTATGATACCCGTCAGCACGTTCACTATGGCATAGGCCATGGAGATACTGTCAAAGAAGCTGTAAGATATATTCACGGCAGCGCCCACTATGGCACCGCAGACCGGTCCCAGAACATAGGCCACTATAATGGTACCTATGGAATCCATCCATAACGGCAGCTTAAGGGTTACGGCCACGCTCTTGCCGAAATAGTTTATCAATATGCAAATGAATACGAACAGTGCTATGGAAAGTGCACTCTTTTTTTTCATCACAAAAAACCTCATAAACTGAAAATGCTAAGCCTGGTGTTGTTAATCCATTCTGACAAAAATAGTCCTTTGTATTTTACACCAAAACAGAAAAAATGTCACCATAAAATGCAGGCTTGTAAAAGATGGGATTCTTTGGTACAATACGCCTGTTGTTTACAGTAAACGAAATTGTGTTTACCAAAGAGGTGCTAGGAGGAAAAAATGAGCGACTTAAATGTAGTATGTCTTGATATGGAAGGCGTTGTGGTACCGGAGATATGGATCGCATTCTCCGAGGCTACTGGGATCCCGGAGCTCAGACGGACCACAAGGGACGAGCCGGATTACGATAAGCTTATGAAATTCAGGATCGGCATATTAAAGGAACACGGACTGGGTCTGAAGGAGATCCAGGACACCATAGCCACCATCGATCCGATGCCGGGAGCTAAGGAGTTTCTGGACAAACTCAGGGAGATAACCCAGGTCATAATCTTAAGCGACACCTTTACCCAGTTTGCGACTCCGCTGATGAAAAAGCTGGGATGGCCCACAATCTTCTGTAACACACTGGAGGTTGCGGATAACGGCGAGATCACAGGTTACCGCATGAGATGCGAGCAGAGCAAGCTCACCACGGTAAAGGCTCTCCAGAGTGCGGGGTTTGAGACCATTGCCGCCGGAGATTCGCACAATGACCTCGGTATGATCCTGAACAGCAAGGCGGGGTTCCTGTTCAAATCGACGGATGCCATAAAGGCTGAGTATCCCAATGTACCGGCCTTTGAGGAGTACGACGAACTGTATGAAGCTATCCGCAAGGCATTATAGTATGAAGATAGTATTGATGACTGCCGGCGGCAATATAGATCCTGACCTGCCGGCAGATTTTTTTTCCAAGAAAACAGAATACGGCATCGACACTGTAGTGGCATGCGACAGGGGGTATGAGGCACTTGCGGCAATCGGTGTGACCCCTGACGTCATCATAGGAGATTTTGACTCGGTCTCGGATAGGATCCGGGAAAACATACTGTCGGAAGACATCCGGATACCGTCCGGGCTCAGAAGCTCAGGTCCTGAAACAGACAACCGGGCTGAAACATATATGCCATCCTGCGAGGTGATCAGACTCAACCCCGAAAAGGACGATACTGACACTGAGGCTGCCATCGCACTTTGCATCGAAAGAGGCGCAGAGAAGATATATCTCTTCGGTGCCACCGGAAACCGGGTGGATCACATGCTGGGGAATATTGAGCTTCTGGCATATGCCGCAGACAGAGGGTGCGAACTTGTCATATTGGACAGGCATAACCGGATCCGCCTTGCGACTCAACCGTTGACCGTCACAAAAGCAGGTCAATGGGGCAGCTTCATATCTCTCATCCCATACTCTCCTGTTGTGGAAAAGCTTACACTGCGGGGATTCAAATACGAGGTAACGGATTTTGACATAAAAAAAGGAAACACCCTGGGGATCAGCAATGAGATAACCGCTGAAACCGCAGATATTTCCTTTGTATCAGGAAAACTATTGGTCATAGAATCGTCTGACTGAGGCAGCGCCGTCATCTGCGCTGCCTGTTTTCCGCTCTCTTTTTTGCATTTGCAAGTCTTATGCGGATGCGCCTGGTAACTTCCTTTAACTGCTCGTCAGGCACAAACTGCTTTAATGTCTCTTCGTCACACTTATATCTGGTATCCAGAGATTCCATAATATCATCGATCTCCAATATCCCCTTGGTCAGACTGTCACCCAGGTCGATCAGACTGTTGGATTTAAGATCCAAAAGCACCGGTCTGTCGGCGTCCGCGCCGCCCTCTTCCAGAACCAGAGCCGTATTGTGTGTGTTTAATCTTACACTCTGTCCCGGCGGCATTATGGATATGGCCTTTGCCAGTCCGGAAACCACCATCGGCTCGTAGATAACATACTTTTTCTTGAGGTATTTGTATGCGCTCAGAGCACTCTGCGGCTGCTTTGAGAGACTCATGGCGGTCATGCGGTCGTATTTGTCTGCCACCAGCAGGATCTTTGCCTCGGTAGACCAGTCGGAAGTGTTTATATGAGACGGCTCCTGGCGTGATATCTCAAGCGCCTTCTCTGTGAGCTCCAGCGCATTGAATGAAAAGCCGTAAGGGTTGTCCGCCGGTTTTAAGAGCTCGTAGGCTTTCCTGCGGTATTGTTCCACTGTCAGAATATCCACGGCAGTCCACTGGGACTCATCCTTCAGCATGATATTCTTGGGGACATAGAGATATCCAAAGTCAGCCAAAAGCGCCGCTGTCACAAGATCCGAGATGGTCTTTTCGCTCATGGACAGCTGTTTTCCTATGAGAGCGCAGAGTATGGCTGTACATACCGAATGCTTGTAGGTGTAGTCATCTGTGCTTCGTATAAGCTGTGAAAAGTGGAAAGAACCGGTTTTGTGGCTGTATTTTGCAGTGATGTCGGATACAAGGGTCTTGAAATCCGGCAGCATCCGTCCTTTGGAAATAGCCACAAGACAATCCCTGAGTCTGAACATATAAGAAGTCTGGAGCTGCTCAAACTCCCGCTCCTCATCGGTGATGGGTGGCACAGGCTCGGCTTCTTCCAGAATGAAAACTCCTATCAGGTTGAAGTTCTTTATATTTTCCAGAACCTGCCCCGTGAGCACGGAATTGCGATCATACAGCAGTACGCCCCGCTTATCGTATATCGGCCTTGCCAGCCGCATTCCGGCCCTGAGTTTGTCAGTAGTGAAAAATCTCATAATGCAATCCTCCCCGATACATTTGTAAACCCGAAAACAGTATAACACTACCCAAAAACAAATACTATATTTTTCTGATTTTTTACTTCAGCGATAATGTAAACCGGAGAAGCCCCGCAGCATCGCCGGTACCGGTACCGTTTTCTTCAAAGCCTTTAGTCTGTATCAGCTTTATGGAGGCTTCATTACCCGGGCGGATAAAAACATTTATGCTGTCAAAATCATAAAGATTCTCTTTTGAGAATCTGATCAGCTCGTCGATGACTTCCGAGGCATAACCCTGATGCTGATATTTTGCACTGATGAGGTAACCCATCTCAAGCAGCGTATCCCCGCTCATATTCCTCTGCTCGATGCCTGCCCGGCCTATTATCTCACCGCTGTCTTTAAGACACACCAGCCACATTCCGTAGCCGTAGAAAAAATACATATTATCGATATAATGCCTGATGTACTCCTCTTCCTCATCTCTGGCAAAAAGATCATCGATATAATCTGTCATGCCCTGCTCAGCGTAGATCTCATACAGCCTGTCAAGATCCGATAAAGCCATCTCCCTGAGATAGGTACGCTCAGTCACTGCTGTGATCCATGGAAGCTTCTCTTTGCGCTTGCTGATGCGGTCAAGAAAGTATATATCCACATCATCCATACCCTCCACCAGGATATCGCACTTCACATCCATGTCCGGCTCGGTGCCCGGTTCGTATACGCCCACGGTTGCAAGCCCCTTTTCCGATGCCAGTTTCAGCATGAATGGATCCGATGAGATCATCACCGTATCAGGCTTGAAGATATCCTCTCCCAAACCTGCATCATCTGCTTCTTTACCGGCCGCATTACCGTTTTCAAGTACGTAATCGCCTGCCTGCCATTTTTCCCGCTCGGCCACGGCACTGTATATTCCGTATTCTCCGGCTATATTGGTGATGCACAAAAGCTCTAAGATATACTCTCCCGCGATCTCATCTGTTATTATGATATTCTTAAGAGTGATAAATCCTTTCAGATAATCCTCCACCTTATCAAACCTCCGGTTTGTAATATGATAAAAAGTGCCCGAAAAATCGGGCACTGTACACTATCTCTGAAGTTTTTCCGGCTCGGGATATTCAACGCCGAAGGTCTCAACGGTAACTTTTTTCATAACCTGGTTTTCATACGGCCTGTCGGAATAATCGGTCGCCGTGTCCGCTATCTGATCCACAACCTCCATGCCCTCGATAACCTTACCGAAAGCAGCGTAGGCTCCGTCCAGATGCGGTGATGTGGCATGCATGATAAAGAACTGCGATCCCGCAGAATCCGGCATCATGGATCTGGCCATTGATAAAACTCCTCTCTCATGGAGAAGGTTGTTCTCAAAACCATTCTGTGTGAACTCTCCCTTTATGGAGTAATCCGGACCGCCCATGCCTGTACCGGTGGGATCTCCGCCCTGTATCATAAATCCCGGGATCACCCTGTGAAAGATGATGCCGTCATAAAAGCCCTGTGATACCAGGCTTATAAAGCTGTTTACAGTATTTGGTGCGATGTCGGGATAGAGCTCTGCTTTGATCACACCGCCTTTTTCCATTTCTATGGTAACTATGGGATTCTGTGACATTTTAACCTCCTTTGTTACTATTCACAGTCAATATCCGGTATTCAGTCAGGTTGACTGTGAACAGTAACTCTTCTTTACATTTTCACCGTTATCTTATCAAGGTGCCAGATGTCGTCAACATACTCCTGTATTGTACGGTCTGACGAGAACTTGCCTGCATGAGCGATGTTTAAGATAGCCTTCTTTGCCCAGCCCTCTTCGTCCGCATACATTTCCAGGATCTTCTCGTGAGCCTTTGCGTAGCTTCTGAAATCAGCCAGCGTAAAGTATGTGTCCGCATACTGTGTGCACTCTGTGTTCAGCAGTGAGTTGTAAAGGTTTCTGAAGAGCTCCGGATCGTTCTGTGAGTAGAATCCGTTTATGAGCTGCATGAGGACCTGACGGATCTCAGGATCGCTGTTGAAGATGTCCATGGGATTGTAATCCCTGGCTGCCTCGTGAGCCATTACTTCGTCGCTGGTCATACCGAAGATCACGATGTTCTCATCGCCGACTTCTTCTGCCATCTCAACATTGGCACCGTCGAGTGTACCGATGGTAATAGCGCCGTTCAGCATGTACTTCATGTTGCCGGTACCGCTGGCTTCCTTGGAAGCTGTGGAAATCTGCTCGGAAACATCTGCTCCGGCAGTGATGATCTCTGCATTTGATACGCAGTAGTCCTCTATGAATACGACCTTGAGCTTGCCCTTTATGGACTCGTCGTTATTGATAACATCAGCAACGCTATTGATCAGCTTGATGGTGAGCTTGGCATTGCGATAGCCTGCTGCCGCCTTTGCACCGAAAATATAAGTCTGCGGTATCATGTCAAGGTTCGGATCTTCCTTGAGCTTATTGTACAGATACATTACGTGCAGGATGTTCATGAGCTGTCTCTTGTACTCATGAAGTCTCTTGGTCTGGCAGTCGAATATCGATCTGGGATCTACAGTGATGCCGTTGTGCTCCTCAATATATTTTGCAAGACGGACTTTGTTCTGGTATTTGATATTCAAAAACTCCTGCTGTGCCTTCTTGTCATCCGCATATATAGCCAGCTTCTCGAGATGAGAAAGGTTTGTGATCCAGTCGTCACCGATCTTCTTGGTTATCCAGTCTGCCAAAAGAGGATTCGCATGCATAAGAAATCTTCTCTGAGTGATACCGTTGGTCTTGTTATTAAACTTATCGGGCATCATCTCATAAAAGTCCTTGAGCTCTCTCTTTTTAAGGATCTCTGTATGGAGCTTGGCAACACCGTTTACGGAATGTCCGCCTACGATTGCGAGATGCGCCATCTTTACCTGATTGTCATACAGGATCGCCATGCTTCTTATCTTGGCCTGAACATCGATTCCGGCCTGATTGGTATACTGGCGCATGATCTGATCGACAAACCTTCTGTTTATCTCATCTACAATCTGATAGATTCTTGGAAGAAGTCTCTGGAATAGGTCAACAGGCCATTTCTCCAGCGCTTCCGACATTATCGTATGGTTCGTATAGCAGCAGGTCTTGGTCGTTACTTCCCACGCCTCGTCCCATGAAAGGAAGTATTCATCCATCAAAAGACGCATCAGCTCCGCAACAGCTACTGTAGGATGCGTATCATTTAACTGAAATACTGCCTTTTCATAAAACTTCTTTATATCCTTGTGATTTCTTAAATATCTCTTCAGCGCAGTCTGAACAGAAGCGGAGATAAAGAAATACTGCTGCTTTAATCTCAGCTCTTTTCCTGCGATATGATTGTCATTTGGATAGAGGACTTCACAGAGCTGGCTAGCAAGATTCTCCTGCTCAACAGCTTTCTGATAATCTCCCTTGTCAAAAGAGTCTAAGTGGAAGCACTGTACAGGCTCGGCGCCCCAGATCCTCAGCGTATTAACTATGCCGTTTCCGTAACCTACGATGGGAAGGTCATACGGAACCGCTTTAACCACCTGATAGCCTTCCTGCTTGAACAAGGTTCTGCCCTTGTCATCGGTATACATGTTTACATAGCCGCCAAACTTGACCTCTTTTTCATACTCGTTTCGTCTAAGCTCAAAGGGATTGCCGTTTTCAAGCCAGTTGTCGGGTGCTTCAACCTGATAGCCATCCACGATCTTCTGCTTAAACATACCGTATTTGTAACGTATTCCACAGCCGTATGCCATATATCCGAGCGTGGATAATGAGTCAAGGAAGCACGCCGCAAGTCTTCCAAGACCTCCGTTTCCAAGCGCAGGATCGGGCTCCTGATCCTCGATCAGGTTTACATCTATTCCAAGCTCATCCAGAGCTTCTTTTACCGGCTTATAGGCCTGGAGGTTTATAAGATTGTTACCAAACGCCCTT
Source organism: Lachnospiraceae bacterium (assembly GCA_017540915.1). The sequence continues at coordinate 1,098 of JAFYAD010000343.1, read as the reverse complement.
CCCATAAGGAATTCCATGGACATGTAGTAGACAATCTTAACGTCTTGCTCAGATGCCGCTTTCTGCGTAGTCATCCAATGGTCGACGATGGCATCTTTAATAGCGTAAGCTGCTGCCTGATATATTTCCTGAGGCGTCGCTTCTTCCATAGTCTTCCTGTATAGAGTCTTTACGTTGTATAGCACACTGCGCGTAAACAATTCTTTGTCAAAAGATAACTGTTTCTTCTTCATGCGATGCGCCCTCCTTAGCTGTTGCAAACGTATACCTATCAATATTTTACCGCAAAACAGTTAATAATCAAACTTTTTCGTGATACCAAAAAGAGGACTCCGCTTAGGAAGCGGAATCCTCTCTGATTCACTTGGAAAAATTATAGTACATCAGTTATTATTTATCAAACCTTTTCTACGCCGATGGTAACCTTCTCGCCGTTGATATCCCATTCTTTTGCATTGGCTACATCTGTGCCGAATACGATCTCGTTAGCAAGAACCTTGGTTGTGATGTTATCCATGTTGGCTTTAACGATCTCGGCAAGCTTGTCGTTACCGTTAAGAGAAACCTTGATGTGATCCATAACTTCGAAGTCGGAATCCTTACGCATTGTCTGGATCTTACTGATAACTTCAAGGACAAATCCTTCTCTGATAAGCTCTTCAGAAAGGTTTGTATCAAGTACAACTGTGATTCCCCAGTTCTCCTGAGAAATGAAGCCTTCCTTCTGAGCGATCTCGATAAGGAGATCTTCCTTAACAAGCTCTACATCAACGTCGTTTACATTGAACTTGATGCTGCCGTTGGTATTAAGCTCATCCATAGTAGCGTTTCCATCAAGACCTTCAAGGTATGCCTTGATAGCTCCGATGTTCTTACCATACTTAGGTCCGAGTGTCTTAAGCTGAGGCTTGAAGCTGTAGCTTGTGAAGTCTCTTACATCATCTGTAAATGCGACATTCTTAACGTTGAGTTCTTCTCTGATGATATCTGTGTAGAACTCACCAACAGTCTCCTGAGCTTTAACATACATCTGTCCGATAGGCTGACGGTTCTTGATGTTAGCTGCGTTTCTTGCAGCACGGCCGAGTACTACGATAT
>JAFYAD010000342.1 GCA_017540915.1 Lachnospiraceae bacterium | reverse complement strand
GCTTTCACCTCATCCTGACTCTTTTCTGTCCTGACGAAGAAGCTCACCACGTTATCGAGATAATCCACCAGCTTGTAGCTCTCCGGTTCCCAATCCAGCCTGATATGTTCATCGATATGTCTTGCCATGTCTATGATATCGCCTACCACAGCGGAGGCCGTGGGAAGCTTGCCTGCTCCTGAACCGTAGAACATGGAGTCACCCAGCATGTTTCCTTTTACGAAGATGGCATTGAACACGCCGTTTACCTGATAGAGCGGATGCTCTTTTGATATCAGCTGCGGAGACACGATGGCCACATAGCCCGCGTCGGTGCGCACACTCTTGGCGATGAGTTTTATCACGCAATCCAGAGCATCCGCATATTTTATATCCGTAGGTGTTATCCCTGTGATACCTTCGGTGTGTATATCCGTGTAATTGACCTGCTGTCCCAATACGATAGATGTGAGTATTGCTATCTTACGGCAAACATCATGACCCTCTATGTCCGCAGTGGGATCCTTTTCGGCGTAGCCCAATGCCTGGGCCTCCTTCAATACCGAGTCAAAATCCAGACCTTCGTAGGTCATCTTGGTCAGCATATAATTGGTCGTACCGTTTATGATGCCGCTGATCTCGTCGATCTCATCACCTGTTATGGATGTGAGCAAGGGTCTTATGATGGGGATTCCTCCTCCCACAGACGCCTCGAACAGGAAATTGACGTTCTTTTCGGCAGCGAGAGCGATAAGCTCCGCTCCTTTGTCGGCTACCAGTGCCTTATTGGAAGTACATACATTCTTACCGGCCTCTAACATAGCTTTAACAAACGTGAATGCCGGTTCAACGCCTCCCATGGTCTCCACTACGATCTTCACCTCGGGATCTTCCGCTATGATCTTGTAGTCGCGGACCAGTAATTTTTCAACCGGATCCCCGGGGAAATCTCGAAGATCCAGAACATATTTGACTTCTATGGGAGCACCTGCGTTTTTGGCAACACGGGCAGAGTTTTTCTGCAGTATCTCCACAACTCCCGAGCCTATGGTGCCGTAACCCATAACTGCTGCTTTTATCATATTGGTTATTCCTCCCCTGCGTTTCTTCTGGGACATCCGAGGGAAACCCATTTTAAGTACCCGTTCATAAACTGGTCAAGATTGCCGTCCAGTACCGCCTGAACATTACCTGTCTCCTCTCCGGTACGGTGATCCTTGACCATGGTGTAGGGCTGCATTACATACGATCTGATCTGGTTACCCCAGCCAATGTCGGTGACCTCGCCTCTAATGGCAGCCTCCTTTGCGGCATTTTCCTCCCTGCGCAGCATGAGAAGCTTTGCCTTCAGCATCTGCATCGCCTTGTCTTTATTCATGTGCTGCGAGCGTTCATTCTGACAGGTCACCACAATGCCTGTGGGGAAATGCGTAATACGGATGGCGGAGCTGGTCTTGTTGATATGCTGACCGCCCGCGCCGCTGGAACGATAGGTATCTATCCTGATGTCTTCGTCCCTTACCTCGATGTCGATATCCTCCTCGATATCGGGCATGACATCGCAGGACACAAATGAAGTCTGTCTCTTGCCTGCGGCATTAAACGGAGATATACGCACCAGCCTGTGAACGCCCTTCTCGGATTTGCGATATCCATAGGCATTTGCGCCGTTCACCTGGAATGTGACGCTCTTGACTCCGGCCTCGTCTCCCTCATGGAAATCCAGCTCGTCCACGGTAAAACCTTTATCCGCAGCCCATCTGGTAAACATGCGGTACAGCATGCCCGCCCAGTCACAGGACTCGGTACCGCCTGCCCCCGCATTCAAAGATACGATGGCATTATCGGCGTCAAACTCACCGGACAACAAGGTCTTGATGCGGATGGCATCAAAAGCTTTCTCGTATTCCGCCACCGCCTCGTCGATCTCTTCCAAAAGAGACCTGTCCTCAAACTCCTCAGCCATCTCTATCAGTGCTTCGATGTCCGATTTTTTCTGCTCGAGGGCGGCATAGACCTCCACGTCGTCCTTCATGGATTTTAAGTCTTTCATTTTCTTTTGGGAAACCTCAGCGTTGTCCCAAAAATCCGGAGCCTCCATCTCTCGCTCCAGCTCTTCTATCTTCCTCGTCTTATTAGCGAGGTCAAAGTGAATCCCTCACTTCCTGTAGCGGTTTGCTCCATGAATTGAGCAGGACCTTAGTCTGATCTAATTCTACCACAGAAATCACCTCTTTCTTATGTTGGATTTTATCGTCTATTACTCCTTTGTCAACACGTGCACGTTGTATAAACAATCGAATGCCGTATCGATTCAGGCTAATAAAACTCTATTTTGTCAGTATCTCGATCGCCTTCATGACCTGATTGTCATAATGATAGTCATAATCGGCTGTCTTGTCTCCCGTGTACTCGTATTCCAACTCTATATCGGGAGATATACCCACTCCGTGGATGTTTTCACCCTTTGGGGTAAAATATCTTGAGGTCGTCATCTTCACTGCGCTTCCGTCGGAAAGCTGCTTGATGGTCTGTACTATGCCCTTGCCGAAGGTGGTAGTACCTATGAGCGTTCCGTAATCATAATCCCTGACAGCTCCGGCGAAGATCTCCGAGCTGGAAGCGGAATTGCCGTTTATCAGCACTGCCATGGGGATCTCGATGCAGGATGCATCGGATGAGTACTCGCTTCGATTTTCGTATTTGTCCTCTGTGTATACTACCAGTCCTTCCGGCAATATGTAATCACAGAGGCTCACAACGGACTTCAGCATGCCGCCCGGATTGTCGCGGACATCCACTATGAGCTTTTCCATGCCCTTAGACTTAAGGTCCTCGTATATCTTGGTGAACTCATCCGCCGTGTTGTCTCCGAACTCGGCGATCTGGATGTATCCGATATTCTCGCTGTCCTCTAAGATCTCTCCCGACACAGTGGGTATGTCCACTTTGCGGCGCTCTATTTCCAATTCCAGGTTTTCATCCGTACTCTCTCTGTAGAGCTTTACGGTGACCTTGGAACCTTCGTCACCCCTTATATTCTGTACAAGTTCGGATAATGTCACGGTGGTGGCATCAATGCCTCCCGCGCTGATGACCACATCTCCGGCCATAACGCCGGCTTCCTGGGCAGGTGTATTATCATAAACATGCAAGACAGTCACTTCTGATGTATTTTTATCCTGCGACAGTACCGCTCCTATGCCATAATATGTGGCAGATGCGCTGGTCATCATGGACTCATACTCTTCCGCCGTGTAATAAGCAGTGTATCTGTCGTCCACCGACTGCAGGATCCCTCTGTAAAGCCCGGTCTTCATGTTGTCAACATCCACATCCTCGTAGTAATACACTGCCAGCAATGCCGCCAGTTCATTTATCTTGGCCTCAACATCTTTTGTCAGCAGTGTCTTTTCGACAGCGGGATCACCGGATGCTTCAGCAGCCGACCTCGTCCTGTGTGCATATACGAAATTTGCGATGGTAAATGCCACCATAAAGATAAGGCACCCCGTCAAAACCCCGTATATAAATGTGTATGTCCTCTTGCGCTTTTCCTCTCTCATCTCACTGATGATAGCCTGCGCATCAGCAGGCACACCCGTGTCTTTCGTTCTGTGCCGGAAAAAATCAGCCTCCGGGCTCTCGGGTATCCTGACATCCGTGTTACCGGACGAGCCCCGGACATCTTCCTGTCTGTCCTCATCCGGGTAAATATCTTCAGTATTTTCTCTATCCTGATCCATCTTAAAATCTCACAATATTATCACCGGTTACACCTTAAGGTGTTTTCTGGTGGTGGCAAAACTTCCTATGAAACCGATGCCGACTCCCAGCAGCAATGCAACAGGCACCAGTGTGGTGAACACTGTCTCCACCGGAATGAAGGTCAGCAATCCCGAAAGGAAATTAAATTTCTCGGCTATGTATACTATAATACGGCTATACATAAAGTACAGGATGATCAGCGGGATCGAAGCTCCCACAAATCCGATCAGAATACCCTCTACCACGAAGGGGGCACGGACAAAGAAATCCGTAGCTCCGATGAACTTCATGATGCCGATCTCGTCTTTGCGAACGGAGATACCCACCGTAACGGTATTATTGATCAGGAATATCGCCACGCACAACAGTATCAGTATTATGGCAATGGAAATATAACTTATGAGCTTGTTGAAATCCGTCAATGTATTGGCAACGACCTCGGACTGGTTGACAGTGCGGATACCCTCAAGGTTTTCCAGGTATGTCGCCAATACTTTTTGCATGGAAACATCATTGAGGTAGATCTCATAGCTGGCATCGTCCTTTAACGGGTTGTCGTCTGCAAATCCCTCTGCCAGTTCCTCCGAACCCTCAAAGTATATTTTTTTGTACTCTTCCCAGGCTTCGTCCGCGGACTTGAATATACAGTCCTTGACCTCCGGGCGCATTCGGATCGCCGCGCCTATGGCGTCGATCTCCTCGTCACTGATGCCTTCCTTGAAAAACACTGTGACTGCAACACCCTTTTCCACATTGGTCACCATGTTATTGAAGTTTGACACCACTGAATAGAAGATGCCAAACAAAAAAATACATGCTGCCATAGTGGCGATGGATGCCAGTGAGAACATTTTATTGCGCCCGATATTGATGATACCCTGTTTGATGGAATATACGAAGGTGCTGAATTTCATGACAGTACCTCCCCTCCGGCATCACCCACCAGGTTGCCCTTTTGTATAGTGATAACGCGCTTATTCATGGCGCGCACGATCTCCATGTTGTGGGTCACCACCACCACGGTGGTGCCTCTGGCGTTGATCTCCTCCAGAAGCTTCATGATCTCCCATGCGTTGTTATTGTCCAGATTACCGGTAGGCTCATCCGCCAGCAGGATCCCCGGGTTATTGACCAGGGCTCTCGCGATCGCCACACGCTGCTGCTCACCACCTGAAAGCTGCTTGGGGAAGGATTTGTATTTTGCTGCAAGTCCCACCAGTGACAACATCACCGGGACTCTCTTTCTGATATTGCGGTTGGATTCGCCTACAACTCTCATGGCGAATGCTACATTTTCATATACATTCCTGTCTTTGAGAAGACGGAAATCCTGAAACACTACGCCGATCTCCCTGCGGAAATACGGGATGTTCTTGTGTGTGATGGTGCTGATATCCCTGTCATTGACAGTGATGGTGCCCTCGCTGGGCTCGAGTTCCTTCATCAGAAGCTTTATCAATGTGGACTTTCCGGATCCGGAATCACCCACTATGAAGACAAACTCACCGTCTTCAATAGAAAGGCTCACATCATCCAGGGCAGGGATGCCCTCCACGTAAGACTTGCTCACATTTTCAAGCTGTATCATATTCTTTTTCCTTTGACGATAACGGGATCAATAATCCATTGATTCCATATATTTCATGTACTTCACGACCATGAGCGCGATCTTGAAGGTAATGGCGTCCTCGAAAACGCGCAGATCAAGACCTGTGCTCTTCTGCAATTTATCCAGTCTGTAGACCAGAGTGTTCCTGTGAATATAGAGCTGGCGGGATGTCTCGGAAACATTGAGGTTATTCTCGAAAAACTTGCCGATGGTGACTAAGGTCTCCTCATCGAAGTCATCCGGTGTCTTCCCGTCCAGTATCTCTTTTATGAACATTTTGCACAGCGGTATCGGCAGCTGATAGATGAGTCTTCCGATGCCCAATGCGGAATATGCGATAACGTATTTGTCCTCATAAAAGATCTTGCCAACATCCAGCGCCATGCGGGCTTCCTTGTAGGAGTGGGATACTTCCTTAATGTCGCCTACGATGGTGCCGTAAGCGATATGTACGTCACCCGCAGGATAATTTGAGAAGAGATCCAGCACTGTCCTGGCAACCTTATCCAGATCTTCGTAACCCTCTCCGGGCGCAAGTTCCTTTACTATGATGATGTTGCGCTCGTCCACGGCGGTAACGAAATCTTTGGATTTGCCGCTAAAGAAGCCTTTTACGGTCTCAAGATCCGATGTGTCCTTTTCATTGCTGGTCTCCACTATGAAAACACAGCGCTCCACATCGGTAGCCACGTGAAGTTTCTTGGCCCTGTTGTAGATATCTATGAGCAGAAGATTGTCCAACAGCAGGTTCTTGATAAAGTTATCCCTGTCGAAACGTTCCTTGTATGCAACCAGAAGGCTTTCGATATTGAAAGCCGTCATCTTGCCTGCGACAAAAGCTTCCTTTCCGCCTGTCGACACCAGAATGTACTCCAGCTGATGTTCATCATATATCTTAAAGAAATGCTTGTCCTTTACAGTCTTTGTAAGATCCGTCGATACGACAAACTGTGAAAGATCCATAGCGATCTTCTCACCCGTAGAGACAATTGCGTTTCCGTTTGTGTCCATAACACACAATTCAATCCCCGAAATCTCCGCCATACCGTCGATAGTATTCTGCAGTATCTGATTTGAGATCATATATTCCTCCTCCGATAAGACCCGGTCGGTCTCGATATAACAAACGCCCCCTGAAAAACATATGTGTATTTTTCACAAAAACCCTCATACATAATAACGCAAAATTGGGAAAAAATAAAGGGGTTTTTGTACATTATTTTAAAAAGTGCTTACTGTAATTAGCAGCCGCAGGTACGCGCCCTATGAATTGTCTGAATATTTATGCATCTATCTGTCAATTTGCATCCGATTTTCGATTGATAACTACAATGTAAAAGTCAATAACTTATGAGATATATTTGGCATTTTGAGGCTTTTTATGAAATTTATACAAAATATTTGTTTGATTTTTTTGATACAAAGGTGAAAGAAAAAGAGGTCATTTTTTGTGGATAAAGTGGATAACTTTGTGGAAAAACATGAAAATCAATAAAATCGGCATTTCTATTGTTGATAACTTTTCGGAAAAAATTTAAGAATTTTTGAAAAAAGTACTTGCTTTTTTATTTTTAGGATATCTTTAACAAAAAACATTTTGACGCTGCCGAAAAAAACTTTGCGAATTTGTGTAAAAATATTGAGTCTATTATATTTTTTTCCTATCGTCCGATATAAGATACAGACACATAACAAGAAAGGTGGGATCGGTATGTCAATAGGTTCAATCGCAGACACATCCCTGTTTCTGATGGATCAGGGAAGCATACAGGTCAACGGTTATGACGCACCCACCGATGCAGGCGTTGCAATGCTCGCAAAAGCGCTGAGCGCCAGCAACCAGGAAGGTGCAGATCTCATCCGGGCAATGGAGCAGTCCGTGAACCCGGCTGTGGGCGGTAACATCGACCTTTATGCTTGAAATGTGGACAAAAAGCAGGGCATCGCGCCCTGCTTTTTTATGTTTTTATTCAGTTTTTTTGTTTTCTCATGCATTTTTATATGCATTTTGATCCGCATCTGTCACACAACATGGTTGAACGTGCTCCTTGCGCCGTCGCCAATGTCCGCGAATTCGAAGGTTTTTTCTTCCTTTTTCTTTTTAGAAGCTTTTCTGCGTTCAAGCCCCCGCTCCCGCCTGTCGCGGCGCAATGTAGGAGACGCCATCTCTACCGATTGTACCCTGTATACGGAATCCCTGTCAAAATAAAGATTATCCATCATGGCTGTCTCCTTTCCGAAAACCCGGAATATCAAGAGTTCTCTGATTTAATTGTCCCTGTGTGAATTGTCTTTCTTGCTTTTACCTATGGCAGCGGTCCTTTCCTTTTTCAGTACTCTTTTTGCTGTACTCCGTATGATCTTTCCCTTCTATCATATATATCGGACGCACACCCCCAAAAATACAGATATTATCATAAACTTGCTATTCAGCTGTTACTATGAGTAGTAACCTTCAGTTTGCCGGCATTTTCCACTAACCGTTCCCGTAAAAACAAAAGAGACGACCTCCATTAGGAAGTCGTCTCCTGATCATCTTATTCCATATTCTTTGCGAAAAAACTATGCCAGCACAAGCTTGCCTGCCTCCTCCAGTGGCAGAGGTTTGCCCCATACAAAGCCCTGTATAAGGTCGCAGCCGATCTCTCTTAAGGTGATGAGCTGCGGCTCATCCTCGACACCCTCGGAGATAACATCAAATCCCAGTATATGACCGATGGATATAATGGCCGCAACATACTGCTTTGAAGAATCACTCTGGTTCATCCTGTCGATAAATGATTTATCGATCTTCAGGAGATTTGCAGGGAATTTATTAAGGTAGCTGAGTGATGAATATCCTGTACCGAAATCATCTATGGCAATGGTAACACCGATAGCCTTAAGCTCATTAATAACATGCAGCGCCTTCTCCGCAGAATCTATCATGACTGACTCTGTGATCTCTATCTCGATCTGAGATGCAGGCGCTCCACTCTCATTGATGATCCTCTTGACTTCCTCAATGAAGTCATTTTTCATCATATGTCTGGCGGATACGTTAACACTGATGATAATATCCGTATCAGATTTTTTAGTCATATTGCTCAGGAATCCTGCTGCTATCCTAAATACCTGACTGTCGATCTTGTCTATAAGACCCACATCCTCAGCAACCGGGATAAACTCAGCCGGGCTTATGATCTGACCGTCCTTGTCCTTCATACGGGCCAGGGCTTCAAATCCTCTGAGCTTGTGCTCCATGTCATACTGCGGCTGAAGGTTACATATGATAAGGTCATTTTCCAATGCGTATCTGATCTTATTCTCGATCTCCAGTGTTTTCTCGACCTTCAGCAGATCTTCAGTGAAATGTTTGATGTGATCGCTGCTGTTGGCGCGCTTCACCTCTTTCATGGCAAGCTCTGCATATGACATCAGAGCGTCTTTATTGTCTGCATCATCGGGGAACTTAGCATATCCGAAACTTCCATTTATAAAGAAATCATATTCGTCCACCGTCAGTCGGCTGGATAAAACCGACTCATACTGTTTGATCGTATTGATGACATCCTCATCACTCTTGAAACCGCGTATTACGAGGGTGAACACGTCTCCGCTGACACGGGTGATGAAATCGTTGGTCCCTGTCTTGCCGGAATTCGCAAGCGCCATCCACCTGGATGCAATCTCGGTCAATACCTTATCTCCGAAAGAGAACCCCATGGTATCATTGATGTTCTTGAAACCGTTCAGATCGATAGATACCAGAACATGAGGAGTTCCGCGTCTTATCAGATCATCCACCAGTTCCTTGCAGACAAAGCTGTTGGGAAGTCCTGTCAATGTATCCGTAACCGCCTGATCACGCAAGGTCAGCTGGTATTTCTGCATGGCTACGTTTTTAAGATGGATCACGACTATGGCAACAATGGCCAGAATATTGCTGAAAATACCCGGAATGCTGGTGATATTGCCCTTTGCCACCCCTATTATGATGAGCGGTGTCTGAAACGAGAGAATGATCAACGCTGTCACGAAACCAAGCTTTCCGTAAAACACCGGCAGCAACATCATGCATATATTGGCCAGCGATACCAGAACACCGGCGAATGTATATACCGGTATGGTAAACGATGCGACCGTAACGACGCCTTGTGAAGATGATGTAACTCTCACAAAAACCGTCACCAGCATGTACAGCAGCACCAGTGCAAAATACAAGAACATCGGCGTGTCATGTCGTTTCGACAAAGTATCAATCGTGGATTGGATAACACCGACTGATTTTTTATTATTATTCGGACTCATTATGTGGTAAAACCTCCGATTGTATACACAGGATATAGAAGAAGCAAGACAACTCCCCCAATAACGCTCTCTCATTCAGATTATTATATCACATTTACCATCAAATTGAAAGTTGAATATTATTTTGTTGCAAAACATAATCACACAGTCTTTCTTCATGATTATCTTTTTCGTAATGGATTTTGTACCGAGCTTGTGATATCCTGTTTATTGGTCAGCTGTTACAGCGCAGGACCCACCCGGCTTACCTAATGTTAACACACAGCCGCAAATCCACTTTTTCCGGAGGCAAACTATGGAAACATCCATTCTTATAGTAGAAGATGAAGAAAAACTGGCGAGGTTCATCGAGCTTGAGCTTGTCCACGAGGGATATAAGGCAGACAAGGCACACGACGGCCGAAGCGGATTAGATATGGCACTGGCAAAGGATTACGATCTCATATTGCTGGATATCATGCTGCCGGAGCTGAACGGGCTCGAAGTCCTAAGACGCCTGAAACGTGAAAAAGATACCCCCGTCATCATGCTGACAGCCAGGGATGCGGTTATGGACAAGGTTTCCGGTCTCGATGCGGGAGCCGTGGACTACATCACCAAACCCTTTGCGATAGAGGAGCTGTTAGCCCGCATCAGGGTTGCATTAAAGATCCATCCTGTAGACAAAAGCAGATCTTCCGGCGTGGCGGATGCCGGAGACGCAGTCACATCCGCAAACGCCCTCACCTGGCAGAAGCTGGTGCTGGATGACGCTTCACATACCGTAAAATATGACGGTCACGATATCGACCTCACAAACCGCGAGTTCATAATGTTAAAAGTACTGCTGGAAAACACGGACATCGTGCTGTCAAGGGATACCCTCATGGAAAAGGTCTGCGGATACGACTACATGGGAGAGACCAATGTGATAGACGTTTATGTGCGCTACATCCGCTCAAAGATCGACGAAGTCTACAATGTTAAGATGATACAGACCGTCAGAGGCGTGGGATATGTCATCAAGAGCAAATAATTTTTAAAAAAATGATTTTTAATCTTTTTTTAATCTTTCTTAAAGGACAGTTTCATTTATTAAGAATAGAATGAGCACTGTCAACAGGAAAACAGCAGGAACAACAGAACGGATCCGGTTCCTGCCGAAGCAAATGAAAACATTACAAATAAAATACAGAAAGATGAGGAAAAGAACATGGAAGAATTCGAAAAGGTAGAGAGACTTGTAGCAAAGGCAAACGTTACTTACGAGGATGCTAAGAAAGCACTGGAAGAATCAAACGGCGATATGCTGGATGCAATGATATATCTTGAGAAGCAGGGCAAGGTCAAGGCTCCTTCACAGTCAAGCTTCAACACCGGCAATTCCGGAAACGACCAGTACAAAGATGTTGCAGACGCAGTTCACCGCTCAGAGGGTTCAAACATCAAGAGCGTTTTCAAATCCATCGGTGAGACCGTCGGCAGAGGCATCAAATATACCCTGGACAACTACCTGGTGATCACCAGAAACGGAAATGAAATATTCAGACTTCCCCTCTGTGCAGCCATCATAATACTGCTCATAGGCTGGGAGATCCTGCTGATCATCATGCTGATCTCGCTGTTCTTTGACTGCAGATACAAGATCGTGGGTAAAAACAACGCCGGAGAAGTAAACCATATCTTCGACCAGGCCGCCGATCTTGCAGGCAAGGCAAAGGAAAAGTTTACCGAGGCAACCGAGGCTTCTTCAGACAACACAGAAAAGTAATGATATGAAAGATAATTCAAAGCTCCTGGAAAAGAACAAAAGAAAAATGTCCTCCATCGCCGGCAAACTGCACCGTCAGCTTGTCCTGGCGAAGCTGGGGGCTTTTTTTGCTGCTGATATATTCCTGGCAGCTATGCTGTTTTTATTTTGGATCATAGACGCGGAAAATGCGGCAGGTGTCAATTTCAGAAATATATTATTGCGGCGGCGGTTCTCCTTTTTGGAGAGAAATGCAGGCAGCTTTACGTATACAGTCAGCGAAAACGGGACGATCCTCCTGCAAAAAAACGCTTCACTGCTGCTGGCTTTCGTAGTGATAGTCATATCCATCGCCCTGTTTTTTCAGCTGTTAAAGATAATCTTTCCCTATTACGGCGAGTACCGCAGGATAAAGAAAACCTTAGGTCCCATCAACGAGATGGCGCTGAAGGCCGATGAGATCAGCCGTCTCTCCTTTGACGAGAGCAAGTTCCACACCATTGAAAATGCCATAGAGCACATCTCTCCGGAGCAGACAAGAGACCTCTCTCTTGGGGATTCGGATCTTCAGGGAATTGAGGCCGCCATCAACAACATGCTCCACCGGAT
>JAFYAD010000341.1 GCA_017540915.1 Lachnospiraceae bacterium | reverse complement strand
CTCAACTCTGTATCCTATCCTGAGTTTGAACTCAAAGGGATAACGGCTCCTCAATCCGTCATCCGGATACAGCTCGAAAAATACAGTGTTATCAAGCTTTTCAACCATGTTAAAATGCATATCCCTCGCAAATCCGTGCTGCGGGATATCACCGTATGTAACTCCATTGTGAACATATTTCTGTCCGTTAAGTTTGCCCACAAACGGAAAAAGGACCGGAGAGATCCTGCCCCAGTATGCCGGGTCTCCGTTCCACATATATTCCCTCATCTCACCTTTTTCCACGATGCTCACCATCTCGGCACCATGTTCGTTTATCCCTACCCGAAGGCTCTCGTTTTCAATGTAATGATCTGCCACTTTCATTCTCCTACTATTTTGACGGCATCATCTTCAGGCTGTTATACATCCTGAGAACGCTCTCCCTGTCTGCAAGGGCCTCTGCCGCAGCAGTTGCCGTGCCTGCTGCCACCGCAAATTTGAAGGCTTCGTTAAGACTTCCCGTCTTTAAGAATCCCGCTATGAAGCCCGCCACCATGGAATCACCGGCTCCCACGGTATTGACTGCCTCTATCTCTATGGCCGGCATCACAGTGACGTTCATGTCACTGTCCACAAAAAAGGCTCCTGCCGACCCCATAGATACGATGACATTCTCCGCTCCTGCATTGATAAGACGCTTTGCGTACGGCACCGCCTCATCCGGTGCGTTCACCGTTATGCCGAACAGATCTCCCAGCTCATGGATATTTGGTTTCACCAGAAACGGTCTGTATTTCAGGGCTTTATTCAGTGAATCCCCGGTGGTATCCACCACTGTCTTTATATTCCTGCCCGAAAGGTTTCTCATAATGTCGGCATATGTGTCAGGAGACATATTGCGCGGTATGCTCCCTGCCATCACCAGCATATCCCCCTCCCGCAAAACATCAAGTTTTTCCTGAAGTTTTGCAAAATCCCGTGGAGATATGTCCGGACCGGCTCCGTTTATCTCGGTACCCTCGATATTCCGGATCTTGATATTGATACGGCTCGCGCCCTGATCCAGTTCCACGAAATCGCTCTCAAATCCGTATCCCGCTATCTGCCTTCTGATCTCTGCCCCGGTGAAACCGGCTACAAATCCCGTGGCAACGGTCCTGATGCCGAACTGGTGCAATACTGCGGAAACATTGATACCTTTGCCTCCGCAGTATGCATGTTCGTAGACCGTGCGGTTTGTCATATTGAGCTTAAATTCCGGTACTTCCACCACATAGTCAATGGATGGATTTAATGTAAGAGTATATACACATGTATTCTCAAATGCAGCCGCCATATATGATCCCTTCGCTAATTTCAGGTTTTATTATTTGTTGTTGTTCTGTTTTTCGGAATTTGCATCAGTTCCGTTCGGTTTGCCGGCATTCGCGTTATCAGCGTTATTGACATTATTTACAGCATTTGCATTTCCCGCATTAGCCGGATTGCGTGCTGATACAGAACTCATTATCATCTTCTCTCGCTCTTCACGCGACCTGTTGTAAGCTTCTGCCTGAGCAGCTTCCCTTGCGCGGTTTTTCTTGATGATGCCCCTGATGATCAATACGATGATCAGCACGATGATACCGAATATGATCAATCCGAAGATGTTACCTACAAACCATATTGCCAATCCCTGCATTCCGTCAATGAAATCATCCAGACCTGATTCGAATGACATTGCCATCTTCTGACCGAATGTCAGATCTTCCGGCTCGGGCACATAAGTTGTCTCCTTAACGCTGATGCTGATCACGATAGTCGAATAGCTCACATCTGTATCGATATCATTCATCAGACGGGTGTAATAATCCATCTCGCTCTTCGCCTGATTTACATACTGAGTGATCTTCAAAATATCATCAACATCATGGGCCTGAGCCAATACTGCCGAGTACGCCTCATAGTTGGACTTGGAGATCTCGTAGTTATTCTTGTAATCTGTATAAGCGGAGCTTAAGTTTGAAACCGACTTGTCCAGCTTATACCCCTTGGGATCCCTGCCTTCCGAAACAGCCTCCACAAAGCTGTCCCTTGACATCGTGGGTATCCTGACTGTAGCGGAAAAATAGTCATCCGACTGATTTGAAAACTCTACAAATCCATCAAAGCGTTTTACGGCATCTTCGACATCAGATACGATATCATTTATATTCTCATCCATCACATAGAATGACAGATTGTAATTATATACCAGCTTTTCCTGAAGAATGCGTTTAAGCTCCGCCGATCTGTCCGTGGTCGCCTCATCACCGGCAGAATCCTCTCCCTTTTCCTCATGGTTCGTACTGCTCATGCCGGATCCGCTATCATACTCACCGTCAGACATTTCATATTCTTCAGATGCATAGTCATCATAAGAATAGTCATCGTAATATGCTGCATCGGAAGTCGCTCCTTCGGTGTAATAAGCTCCGCTGTCCGCATTGGCTGCGTAACTTTTACTCGATGCAGAATTATCACTGCCGCATCCCGTGAATACAGAAGCTAATGTAAGTGCCATTATCAGCGCATATATCCTCTTTTTCATAGATCTCATCCTCTCTTTCCCCTGTATTGTATGTAATGGCACCATCGCTTCGTGATCCTGCCCCAAAACATACATAGTTAATATACCATTTATATCGTTCCTTTTCAACAGATTTATGTTTATTCGTCACCCATCAGCCTCACCCCCCTTCAAATGTAACGCCCTTTACATTTAAAGACCGGATTTATCTTAAAAGGTTACAAACCGATCATATTTTTTCTCTTCGAAGAATAATCGTATACATATATCTTTCCATCATGGGGGATAACCCTGATCCGACCCGAATACATGGTATAGAATATCTCGGAACCGGCCCTTTGCATATTAAAGATTGCCTCCTCACCGGGATGCCCGTATTTGTTGGTGAGAGAACAGGACACCACAGAGATCTCAGGTGACAGGACATCTAAAAGCTTCTCCGTGTTCGAATACTTTGAACCGTGATGACTCGCCTTGTATAGATCCACATCGATGGCGACTCCTCTTTCCAATATCCTCTCCTCTTCCTCCTCTCCTATATCGCCTCCGAAGAAGGCACTGAATCCACCGTCTGAATCCTGCTTTTTCTCTCCTTTCACCGGTTTTCCGTCCATATACAAAAATACCAGACTCTTTGCATTCCTGTCGTCGGTCACCATCTTATCATCAGGCGACAGGATCCTTATGACTGTATGAGAAAACACCATGGAATCGCCGCTTCTGACATATATAAGCTTTGTATCGGTTTTCGACACTTTTTCCATCAGCTCATCAAACGCATCATCCCTCACTATATTCTCAGACAGCACGATATTTTTTATGTCAAAACCATCCTCAAGACACTCTAAAAGACCGCTCACATGGTCCTTGTCGAGATGGGACAGAAACCAGTAGTCCACAGAATCAACTCCCTTGTACTTTAAGAATGGCATCATGGTGTATTTCCCCACATTCTTTTCCGATGAGGAGCCACCGTCGATGAAAAACCTAATGCCCTCGGAGGATGAGATGAATATGCCGTCTCCCTGTCCCACATCCAGAAAATCCATCTCAAAGGGCAGTCTGTGGGGAAACATCAGTAATGCAAGAAGCATCAGACTTCCCGCCGCACAAAACACGGTCTTAAACTTAAGATTCCTGCCTCTGTACAAAACTATCAGCACCACAGAAAAGATAATGAAATAAAGTATCATCCTGAGGTTACCGGGATGACCGCATATCTTCATTGCTCCCGGGAGTTTCTTTACCATTTCACACACATAGGTATCCGCTCCCAGTATCACCTTCACAGGAAACAGAAAGATCTTAGCAGCCTGTAACGAAAACAAACCTGCTGCACCGCCGATCACAGCAGACACCATCACAAGTCCCATGGCAGGAAGCAGGAGAAAGTTCGCAACCGTAGAATAAACCGGCAATTCATAGTAGAAGCAGGCAATGAGCGGATATGAGGAAAGAGTCATGATAACCGCGAACTTAAAGGCCTGCAGTATATCTGTTCTCATGGCGGTCATTCTGTATCTGAGTTTTTTTACCGGATCCTTCTCCAGTCTTGCATTTGTCTTTTCCCTGTTGTATGTCCTCCCTCCAAGCTCGGCTGTACACAGGATAAAACCGGTCTGATAAAAGGACATCACAAAACCGCTCCCCAGGAGAGCCATAGGCTCAAAGAGGAGGAGCCCTGACATTGCGATGCTCCAGGCGGAAAGGCCGTCGTATCCGCATCCCAATGCCGCAGCGGAAAGATACATCACAAACATGGTGACTGCCCTGACGGTCGATACCGAAAAACCTGTTACTGCACCGTAAAACATCAACCCCAGAACCGCCATCACACAGGCTGTCACAATGGTGGTACGCCCCTGCAAAAGCCTGTACAGCATCATGCCTATAAGACTTATGTGAAGACCGGATATGACCAGAATATGGCTCAGTCCGCTAACCCTGTAGAGATCCTTCAGCTCATCGTCCAGCATCGTCTTGTCTCCCAATGCCATGGCGCACACCAGAGCAGACTGAACCTGCGGAAGGCTTCGCCTGTATACTTTACGAAGCTTTCCTTTTATATCCCACATCAACCCTGCAAGCGCGAATTCCGGTCTTTTCACCAGTGTGATCTTTTCGGCGCTAACGCTATAATATATCTTTTGTGATATATAGTATTCAAAGCTGTCAAACTCACCTTCATTTGTCGCCCTGTCGAAAAGATATGTTTTTCCCTCCACAGTCACCGTGTCTCCCGGCTTTACAGAAGTTGCACCTGATCCTGTCTTATCAAACACGGAAACATCTTTCGAATACACCAGGAGATCGCCAGCATATATCACGCTTCCGTCGCTCTTCTCTCCCGTGATAACACAGGTTTTTTGCGTGTAATCCCCATCCCTTATTTCACCCAGCTTCTCTTCTATTACCCCTAGCTCAACAGAAGATCTCACCAGCCCTGCCCCAAAGGACAGAGATATCACAAAAGCCCTTAACATCAGCTCCTTTCTCTTCTTTTTCACGTCCTTAAGGCTAACTGCAGGAAACATGAGATATGCGAAAAAAAGGACAATACATGCAACATAAAGCCCGTTTCCCCTGACACGCAAAAAACATCCTGCTGCGAAGGGCAAAAGGACTATACAAAGTATTCTCTTATTCAATTATGATCCTTTCTCAAATTTATTCTACATCATTTACTATAACGGATTCCCGGTCAGAAGTTTCCTTTACCGGGGAAAGAAAGGTCATATCCCGCTCAAAAGGAACAGATAAAGACACATCGTCCCTGTAATTGCGCGAGCTATCACCGTTTATTGAAATCTGAACCCTGTCCACATAGGACAGTTCGGTCAGAGAATCGACTATGGAATAGATGACCACAGACTCGTTCACATTGTAATTGTATTTTTCAAAGCCGGAATCAAGGCTGACATAACATACACCGTCCGCAACCGTAAGATCCGATATTCCCGTCTCGGGAGGCACAGATGCGGTAAGCCCCTCGCTCTTCGGTCCCGCAATGAGATGCTCCAATATCAGCTTTTCCATGGGCACATTACTGTTGTAATAAACAGACTGTGTCTCAGCCACCAGGCCGTTGCCCTCCGGATTGGCAAAATACAGTGTGATGGTGGCGTTATTGATGGAATTGATCTGTTTTCCGGGATTCACCACAAAACTGTCAGCGGTCATGATGCCGACAGTCTCACCGTTTGCATCCTTCAAAAGCTCACTGCCCGCATATATCTTCACAGCCCTAACACCGTCGATCTGCACGAAGGTTGCCACCAGAGCCTGTCGGCACAATATCTCCCTCAAGGGATCCATGTTGTAATATTCCTCATCAAAAACCAGATTTAAAATATCAGATGTGATATATATGTCCCTGCATACGATATTGGTGGGAACAGCCTGTATGTAATCCAGTGAGTCGGACTCTGAAGACATTATTTCCATGATCTTTTGAGCCAGTTCCACCCTGTCATCCGCGCTGCCCGAATTCTCACCCCTGAGATCCGAATCCACGGGCACAGTGCCGGTTACGTCTTTATTGACATAGT
>JAFYAD010000340.1 GCA_017540915.1 Lachnospiraceae bacterium | reverse complement strand
GGCATGAGCTGCATCAGTCCCATGGCGCCGCTCTTGCTGGTGGCATTCACATTGAACTCGGACTCCGCCTTCGCCACAGCCAACAACAGGTCTTTGGAAACGCTGTATCTGTCTGCTGCTTCCCCGAATATCATATCCAGCCGGTTGGTGAAATCATTGACACTCACCGCCTCATCGAAAACCTTTCCGAAACCGCTTTCGGGCGCACGTGTAGTGTCGACTTCGTTGATATTGGAGTATTCCTCCACCAGATATACAGTTCCGTCAGGGTTGGTTACTTCTCTGATGTTCATGGTATTCCTTTGTGATTTCCTTGTTATAGCCCCCCTCAGTCGGCTTCGCCGACAGCTCCCCCAAAGGGGGCGCCTGTATTTGTTTTAAAGCCTCCCCCTCCGGGGGAGGTGGCCGCAGGCCGGAAGGGGCTCTATCTTCTTATACATTAATCTCAGCTTTCACCCCAAGCTCATCCTTACATCTGTCCAGCACAGGCTGTACTACATCTCTCAGATATACCTCAACCTGTCTTGGTGCCCTGCCAACATAGAGCTCGGGTTTCAATGTCTTTTCGATATCCTCTTTTGTAAGACCGAATGCAGGATCAGCAGCGATAAGATCAACCAGATTGTTGTCTTTTCCCTCTACCTTTACAGTCTTTCCTGCTTCCATAGAGAGGACTCTGATCTTCTCATGGAGCTCCTGTCTGTTGCCGCCGTGTTTTACTGCATCCATCATGATGTTCTCTGTCGCCATGAATGGAATCTCGCTCATGAACTGCTTGTAGATAACCTTCGGATATACCACGAGACCGTCCACAACATTGATGCAGAGATCCAATATGCCGTCGATAGCCAGGAATCCTTCCGGAACAGAAAGCCTCTTATTGGCAGAGTCATCCAGGGTTCTCTCAAACCACTGGGTTGCGGATGTGATAGCCGGATTCAATGCATCGGCGATCACGTATCTTGAGAGGGAAGCGATACGCTCGCTTCTCATGGGATTTCTCTTGTAAGCCATGGCGCTGGAACCGATCTGGTTTTTCTCGAAGGGCTCCTCCACCTGCTTTAAGTGCTGTAACAGTCTTATATCATTGCTGAACTTTGTGGCAGAAGCCGCAATTCCTGCCAGCACATTCAACACTCTGGTATCCACCTTTCTGGAATATGTCTGTCCGGAAACGGGATAGCAGTCCTTAAAGCCCATCTTCTCTGCTATCATGGGATCGATCTTATCTATGGTCTCGTCATCACCGTTGAAAAGCTCCTTGAAGGATGCCTGAGTACCGGTAGTGCCCTTTGATCCCAAAAGCTTCAGTGAATCCATAACATACTCCAGATCCTCAAGATCCATCATGAACTCGTTCATCCACAGCGTTGCACGTTTTCCTACCGTAGTAGGCTGTGCAGGCTGAAAATGAGTAAACGCGATGGTGGGGAGATCCTTGTATTCACCGGCAAACTTTGCTAGCTCATCTATGACATTCACCAGTTTTTTGTGAACCAGCTTTAATGCCTCACGCATCACTATGATGTCAGTATTATCACCAACATAGCAGCTTGTAGCTCCCAGATGTATGATACCTGCCGCCTTCGGGCACTGCTGTCCGTATGCATAAACATGACTCATTACATCATGGCGAACCAGCTTTTCGCGCTCTTTAGCCACATCATAATTGATGTCAGTGATGTGCTCTTTCATCTCGTCGATCATCTCCTGTTTTATAACAGGAACTCCGTTCTCGGAAAGTCCGAGCTCCATCTCCGTCTCTGCCAGTGCTATCCACAGTCTTCTCCATGTAGAGAACTTCATATCCTGTGAAAAAATGTACTGCATCTCCCTGCTGGCGTATCTCTCCGACAGCGGGCTTGAATAAATATCTGTTGCCATGTTGATTCTCCTGTTTCATTTATCGTATATGATCCGGGGTATCATTACCCCCTAAAAACTAATTTTGTGCCGATACAAAAGGCTTGCCGGTCAAAAGCTCGAAAGCTTCTTTGTATTTTGCGATGGTCTTGTCGATAACATCCTGCGGCAGCAGATAATCCGAATCCGGATTTGCCTTCAGCCAGTCGCGGACAAACTGCTTGTCAAACGAAGGCTGACCATGTCCCGGCTCGTATCCTTCAACAGGCCAGAAACGGCTTGAATCCGGTGTGAGCATCTCATCACCTATGAGGATCTCGCCGTTTTCATCAAGACCGAACTCAAACTTGGTATCTGCTATGATGATACCCTTTGTAAGTGCGTAATCAGCGCATTTTTTGTACAGGGCTATTGTAGCATCCTTGATGGCAGTGGCATACTCAAGACCTTTGCCCGGGAATACCTTCTCTAAAACATCCACAGACTGCTCAAATGAGATATTCTCGTCATGATCTCCGAGCTCTGCCTTTGTGGAAGGAGTATATATGGGCTCGGGAAGCTTGTCGCTCTCTCTTAAGCCTTCCGGAAGCTTGATACCACATACGGTTCCGTTCTGCTTATAGCTCTCCCATCCACTGCCGGTAATATAACCTCTTACGATGCACTCGATGGGAAGCATTGTAAGCTTCTTGCACAATGTGGATTTTCCTTCGAACTCCGGCTTCTGAAAATATTCCGGCATGTCTTTTGTATCCATTGATACAACATGATTTTTGCAGATGTCGGAGGTAAGATCAAACCAGAATCCCGACATCTGTGTCAGTATCGCGCCTTTGTCTGTGATCTTGTTTTTCAAAATATGATCAAATGCTGAAATACGGTCGGTGGCAACCAGGATCAGATTGTCGCCTGTGTCGTATACCTCCCTTACTTTTCCTTCTTTTATGGGTGTGAATTCTTTCATTTTGTTCTCCTCTTTTCTAAAATTTTTATCTCTACAACCCCGAACCGATCTACTTCTTTATAAGGAGTGACTTTCCTGTCATCTCCGGTGGCTGCGGAAGCTCCATGATCTCCAGGAGTGTGGGCACGATGTCGCAGAGCGCGCCGCCCTCTCTCAGTGTGTAATTCTCATCATAATTGTACAGGATGAAGGGTACCGGATTAGTAGTGTGAGCAGTGTGCGGCTCTCCGGTCTCATAATCGATCATCTTCTCAGCATTGCCGTGGTCAGCGCAGATGAACATTACACCGTTTTGAGCTTTGACAGCATCTCGCGCCCTGCCTACGAGTTCATCAACCTTCTCGACACCCTTGATAGCTGCAGGTATCACGCCCGTATGTCCTACCATGTCCGGATTTGCAAAATTCATGATGATGACATCATACTCACCTGAATTGATGGCATCCACAAGATCCTGTCCAACCTCCGGGGCACTCATCTCCGGCTGGAGATCGTATGTAGCCACCTTGGGTGAGTTTACCAGAATACGATTTTCATCCGTGTTCGGCTCCTCGATGCCACCGTTAAAGAAGAATGTCACATGAGCGTATTTTTCAGTCTCGGCCAGACGGAGCTGCTTTTTACCACATTTTGCCAGATACTCGCCAAAGGTATTTTTTATGCTCTCTTTTTCAAAAGCGATATATTTGTTCGGAATAGTCTCATCATAATCCTTGAAGCATACATATGTGAGCGGCATGAACTCTCTCTCAAACTTATCGAACTTATCATCACAGAAAACTCTGGTGATCTCTCTGGCTCTGTCCGGACGGAAATTGAAGAATATTACCGAATCATGGGGCTTCACCAGTGATACGGGCTTACCTGCCTCGTCCGTGATGACAGTCGGCAACACAAACTCATCCGTCACGCCGTTAGCGTAGGAATCCTCCATCGCCTTTACAGCGTCCGTAGCCTGAACGCCCTCGCCCTTTACAAGGGAAACATAAGCTTTTTCAACACGATCGTAGTTATTATCGCGATCCATTGCATAATATCTGCCGGAAAGGGATGCCACCTTACCTACACCGATTTCCTTCATCTTTGCTTCGAGCTCGGCAACGTAATCCTTTCCTGATGACGGCGGCGTGTCGCGTCCGTCTAAAAATGCATGGACATAGACCCTGTCAAAATCCATTCTTTTGGCAAGCTCCAGAAGTCCGTAAACATGTGTATTGTGGCTGTGAACTCCGCCATCTGACAGAAGTCCCCATATATGCAGATCCGAATTGTTCGCCTTGCAGTCTTCTATCGCCTTTCTTAACATCTTGTTATCATAGAAATCACCGTCCTGAATAGCCTTGGTGATACGTGTGAGATCCTGGTAAATAACGCGCCCTGCGCCGATATTCATATGTCCCACCTCTGAATTACCCATCTGTCCGTCAGGCAGTCCAACGTAAAGACCTGACGCATTTCCCTTTACAAAAGGGCATTCCTTCATCAATGAATCCATTACCGGGGTATTTGCCATTGCTATGGCATTACCCTCCGGGTTATCATTGAGACCGTAACCATCCAACACCATCAAAACAACAGGTTTCCTACTCATTTTCTTTCTCCTTTTCTTTGGGCTGTAAAATTTAGCAATGGAACTGTGTTCCATAAATTAAGTACGTATTTATGAGATCCGGATAAGAGACAGATCATTTTTTGGACTCCACGAGAGCAAATGCGATATTGATGGCATGATCACTGACTCTCTCCAATGCCGACACGATATCTGAAAAATATATTCCAACCTGCGCTGAACATTTGCCCTCGTTAAGGCGTTTAATATGTTTTGACTGAAGATCCCTCTCCATGACATCGATCTCATCTTCGATATCGGCAACTGTCTTCATCTCGGCCGTATCTCCGGTCACGAACATGTACAGGGATTTCTCCAGTATGGTATTCACCAGCTTCATCATATCTTTTAATTCTGATTTTGATTCATCGCTTAGCGAAAGCTCCCCCTCTGACAGTTCTGTCACTATATTCGCGATATTATCGGCATGATCGCCAATACGCTCGATATCATTCACAACATGGAAATATGCTGCGATCCTGTTCGCATCCGGTAGCGGCAGAGTATCGCGGTTTATCTTGACCAGATAATCGCTGATGTTCTCATCCAGATAATCTATGTATTCCTCGGTTTCGTGAACCATGTTCACATCCTCGGTGTTGTTGTCCATAAGACAGGTAACTGCAAGATTCAGGCTTCCGAAGGCCTTTCTGGCCATTCTCTCCATCTCCTCAACAGCAAGATAGATAGCCACTGTCGGATTCGGTATGGCATGATCTCCGATGTATTTGAGGCGGAATGTACCTGCAACCTTCTCGTCGCTCTCTTCTCCCCTTACCAGAACATAGGTGAGCTTTATGATGAGATCCATAAACGGGTAAAATACGATGACCTGGAACACCTTAAAGGTCAGGTGGGCAAAAGCAATATTCCTGCCAAGACTTCCGGAATCCGTACCACCGCCGCTCAAGGTTGTGATGATGTGCTCTATGAAATCGCCAAACAACAACAGCAGCACAAACATGAGGATGGTTCCGAATATATTGAACAGCAGGTGTATCAATGCAGAACGTTTCGAGTTTTTATTACCGCTTAAAGAAGCCAGTACAGCAGATGTACATGCGCCAATATTACAGCCCAGTATTACGAACATTGAGATCCGAAGGTCTATAAGTCCCTGGGATGCCATCACTACCAGTATGGATACTGTAACAGATGAGCTTTGCACTACAGACGTAATGACAAGCCCCATCAATATACCTAAGACCGGATTTGTAAAATGTGACAGAGTCTCTATGACCACCGGCGTATCCTTCAGGGTGCCCATGGCACTGCTCATGGTGGAAATACCCACAAACAGGATACCAAACCCCAACAGGATCTGTCCCATCTTCTCCGTCACCGGCTCCTTAATGAAGTTATACATGACAGCACCGGCAAACACAAAAAGCGGCGCTATCGCCGACAGCTTTAAGGCAACCAACAGAGCCGTCACCGTAGTACCGATATTGGCGCCTAAGATGATGCCGCTGGCCTCAGCCAAAGTCATAAGACCTGAATTGACAAAGCTGACGACCATGACAGTCGCAGCTGACGATGACTGGATTACAGCCGTAAAGATCAGACCGGTTATAAGTCCCATAAACTTGTTTTTGGCAAGCTTTTCCACTATGGATCTCAAGCCTGAACCGGCAGCCCGCTCTATTCCCGAGCTCATAAGATTCATACCGAAAATAAAAAGACCCAAACCTCCAAGCAGTTCGATGATGATCGCTATCATTTTACTCTCCCGGCGGTCTTCATACCGCCTAAAATAATATATTCTTTCTCGCCTCTCTTAACCAATTATACTTGAAAAATAAAGTCTTTCAAGTGAAATATTCTTGAAAGAATGCAGTTATATTTGTATAAAATCACCATTTTTCGTTACCCGTTACTCTTCTCCGAATATGTATACAACCTGTTCCAGAAGACCGCCAGAGGTTTCGGCCAGAATTTCCTGTACATCCTGTAGTTTTCCACTATCCTGCGCTTATCCGCTATGATACGGGTGGTCTCGGAAGCCTCATGGATCCTGTGGGTCATCAGATCCCGCGGTATATAACAGAACTCTCCCTCAAGCCTCGACAGCCTCTCCCACGCCTGCCAGTCAAGACAGCTTTCCATGCCGTCCTTAAATAAAGGCATCTTTATATGGCGTCTGATGTATTCCATGTTAAAACATACCGACGGGCAGCATATCGGATCACCAAAAGCCAGTACTAAACGCCTGATCGCTCTCTTCCCGCTGAACCTTAACGGGAACAGCATTATCTTTTTGATCAGGAGATTCAGGTTTCTGTCCGTCCTGATCCCGGATTCCTGATGATATTCATAATAGTCAGAAAAAGCGATGACGGTATCACCCTTTTTATCCATAGCTTCCGTGAATAATCTGCCGTAATCTTCATCATAAAGATCGTCCTGATGCGCTATTGTGGCATATTGGGTCTTCACGCAGGAAAGCCCGAAATTCCAGTCGAAAGCAATGGCAGACACTCCCTCCGGGGGTGTGTTTTTATTGATAAACAAAGGTATGTCGTATCGCTTTGCTATATTTTTTATATGTTCATTTTCGGTGTGTGTTGCGATACAGACCTCAGAAGTCTTCCCGTTCTTCAGGAGAGACTTTATGCAATCCTCCAGATAGGGGCTCTGTCCGTATGCACAGACCACAAAGGTGTGTTTTTTTGTATTCATAGTGTTCATTCATCCGATCTTCCCGGATATACTCTCTTCACTCTGTCCGTCAACGCTGTCATGCTCGTACAGGGCAAGTCGCTGTGTCAGATCCCTCACCTCGTCATTCAGTCTGCTGACTGATGCGGACAGTTCCAGGATGATCCCCACTACCAGCACAAATCCCAGGAAAAACAGCATGTTAACAGGTGCCGCGATACCCAGAAGCTGCGATACCCACGTCAAAAAATCCGGAAGAGCAGCCATAGCCCCCACCGCAACGGCTATCACGAGCCACAGTATCCCGAATCTGTAATTGATCTTCTTTTTTCTCACCGATCTAAAGATATACAGTATAAACAGCACCATGGCTATCAATACAAGTATACGAAGTTTGATGGTCATTATTAAAAACTCCTTGAATAGTAACCGGGCACGGTCTCAATATAAAGCTTCCGTACCCTTATAACAGCATCCCGATATGCAGGTTCAATGCGAAAACCAGGCG
Source organism: Lachnospiraceae bacterium (assembly GCA_017540915.1). The sequence continues at coordinate 22 of JAFYAD010000340.1, read as the reverse complement.
TTAAATATGGCGAAACTCACTT